>JABSRY010000499.1 GCA_013214985.1 Hyphomicrobiales bacterium | reverse complement strand
ACGGGTCACGTTTTTGTTCATTCTTAACAAGTTCGTCTGGTTTATACGCCTGGGTATCTTGCGCACTATGCCCAGCTAAACGCGGCTCGGTTAGGCGCAACAATAAGGCGCCTTTGCCTGCGCGGGCATGGTTGACTGCTTCATGTGTTAAATTAGCGGCTTGCTCTAAATCTGTGCCGCTACCATCAAGCACCAAAAGATTTTTAAACGATGCTAAATTCGCAGCAATGTTTTGCCCTGGCGTTTGAAAGTCAGAAGTAGTCGAAATACCATATCCATTGTCTTCAATGTAAAAAATAATTGGTAGGTTTAGCGTGGCGGCAATTGTTAGAGCAGACCAAAAACCATTGGTGGCGCAAGATGCCTCACCGCCATGCGCAACCGCAATAGCGCCTTCATAGGCCTTATCGCCTAATGTTTTACTATGATAGATAATAGACTGCGCCCAGCCAACAGCAGGCGTAAACTGTGCCCCAACTCCGCCGCACATAGGCAGTGCAGATGGGCCATTATCACTGGCATGGTTAAATACGTGACCAATGTCGCGTCCATCGCTATAGCCACCGTTTTTAAAAATCGATGCGGCCATTACATCATCTAAATTAACATCAAAGTTCAGTAACAACGGCCGAGATCGGTAATAACCTGTAATTGCATCATGTTTGTGGTTTAATTGCCCACCAAGAATCATTTGAGCCACATCATGACCACCTGCCGAAAATTGGTAAAACATTTGACGACTTGGCACAAGTTCTTCAACTTCGATGCGGTCAATCTCGCGCGAAAGATGCACCAATTCGGTTATCTTTTTCCAATTTGGTAAATATTGGTTATTTCTAAGTGATTTAATTGCCGCGCCCATATATGCCTCCAGAGTATTTCTAAACTAGCATTAGTATACAATTATCGTATGAAAAATCTTTCCAATCTATTCGTTTTACTATATAATTTTGAATGAATTATAAAGGATTTAAGGTATAAATGAAATGAATGAACCAAAATTAGACCAAATAGAGATAAAATTGTTACAAGCCCTACAACAGAATTGTAGACGTGGGTTAAATGACATAGCATCTGCCATAGGTTCCTCAGCCTCATCACTTTGGCGTCGTTTAAAAAACCTAGAAGAACGCGGCGTCATAGAGCGATATTCAATCGTAATAAACCATCGAAAAATGGGCATTAGAGAATCGGCATATGTTCACGTAAGATTAGAAAAACATAATGAAGAAAATATAGAAAAATTTGCTAAAATCGTTTTAGAAAGCAACCATATTTTAGAATGCAATTATACAACAGGTGAATATGACTTTGTTTTGAAGGTTATTTCAGTAGATATGCGGCAATTTCACAAGTTTTTGCGCGATACACTAATGAGCCAAGACTATATAAGCCATACACACACAACGGTTATCCTAGATTGCTTAAAAGAAAACTCACCCGTTTCAATAGATTTGTTGAACGGTTAGAGAATTTAGCACAAAATATCAAAACCAATTTTTATGATTTATTTATATTACAAATGTAAATAATAAAAGGAATTGATTAGATGAATAAATTTGAGCAAACTTGGGAAAATTATGTAGAATTGTGGAGGTTAACCGATAAAAACGAGATGAAGAACCGCGCAAAAAACGTTATTGTAAATGATTGTGGCTATAGAGATCCACTAATTCAAGCCAATGGAACCGAAGCATTATTTAATTATATCTACGAATTTCAGCAACAATTCTCGGGTGGGTATATTGAAACTTACGCTTTTATGAGCCACCACGGCCGATCAATGGCAAATTGGCATATGAAGTCATCAAATGCCACTATTATCAGCGAGGGCATTAGCTTTGGCGAGTATAATGAAGCTGGTGAGCTTACCTGTATGACAGGATTTTTTGAGACCCAAGGAAACGGATAAATATATGAATTATCTTCATCAAGTTACAAGAGCCATTGAGTATATAGAGTCAAACCTTGATGCCGATATTTCGTTAAAGAATGTAGCGATACAAGCGGGCATTAGTCAATGGCATTTTGCCCGCATATTCAAAGCGTTGACTAACGAAACACTTAAAAGTTATATACGCAACAGACGGTTATCAAATGCAATGGATAAGTTGCTAACTAGCCAAGAACGCATTATTGAGATTGCAATGGGTGCAGGTTTTTCAACACAAGAAAGCTTTTCGCGGGCGTTAAAAAAAATCTATCAACTGAACCCACACGAAATACGTCAATTAGGTGAAAAAAATTGGACAAACCAAAAGGTGCGAATTGATGAAAGTTATTTAAATCATATCAACCAACATATGAACTTAAAGCCGACAATATATCAACAAGATGAACTCATATTGGTTGGAATGAAAACTCAGTTTTATAGCGTTGATTCAGAAAAAAATAACATCGCAGATAAATTACCACCATTGTGGCACAATTTTCTTACCCGTGTTGACGAAATAGAACATAGAATTATCGGTAATATGTATGGCGTCATTACCCAGTTGGCTGATAATAATAAGCTAGATGTCAAGGGCAGAGTAAAACTCTACCACTAGGGCGGCGCAAAACAAGTCCACTTTGGTTTGACTGTTGATTTAAAA
>JABSRY010000498.1 GCA_013214985.1 Hyphomicrobiales bacterium | reverse complement strand
GAGATCAAGTTACAGATAATTTCCGTATAATATCACATCAAGACTTTCGGGTCTTGGAGTGAGGCGTGTATAGTAAATTTTTGACAAAGGTAGGGAGGTGCTTTTTAAAATAGAAACAATTTTTAATTGGGTTGTTTTGTAATGAAAAGCTAATTTTTTTGAAAGTAAGCTGCTAATATAATTAAGTTAAATAGATAATTATTCTGATCAAAAACTCTGATAACAAATTAAATTAAACTGTGAAAATTGTAGTTATTTATTGAAAGAATATGTTAAAGATTATTGCCATTTAAAACGTGGTTTCAAACATCTAGATCATTTTTGTAAATTTGCTATAATTTTAACGATCTAACGGAAACCATCAAAATGGCGAACATCATCAAAGATTATGGGTTAGCATTATAGTGTCGATATAAAACAAAATGACACAGCTATGGCATTTGATAGTAAATGTGACATGGCCGATATTTAAAAATTAATTAATCGGCAGGGGTTGGAATTAAATTTTGCAACAGGCTAATCGGACAAACCGACATATTGTTTGACATACAACATCACTACTTGACCTTGAAATGCTTAATGATGTATTTGAAACATTAGTAGTTTTTACACAAAGGGTGTGTGGAAGCGAGCAAAAAGGCTTATTTTAATTTTTGCCATAATAAGTTAATGAGCTCACTTAATTTAAAGTAGTAAAATGCAATTATTTTCTAAGATTAGTTTAGATAGTCTAATTACCAATGTGCCAGGTTTTGCTGTTTCGGTTTTAGTTGCAATTACCGCTCAATTTTTATCTGAGCATTATGGCGCACCGGCTATGTTAATGGCATTGCTGTTGGGCATTGCGCTACATTTTCTAAGTGAAGAAGGTAAAACGGTTGAAGGCATTCAAACCACAAGTAAATTAGTTTTACGAATTGGCGTTGCATTATTAGGGGCAAGAGTGAGTGTTGACTTGTTGGCATCTCTAGGTGGCGAACTAATTGGCTTGGTGGTGTTTGGGGTAATAAGCACAATTGGTTTTGCGCTGTTAATTGGCCGAATTTTCAAGATAGATTGGAAATTTGCATTTTTAACGGGCAGTGCTGTTGCAATTTGTGGCGCATCTGCAGCAATGGCAATTGGCGCAATATTGCCCAAAGATCAAGCCTCTGAACGTAATTTAATTTTTACCGTATTAAGCGTTACTATTTTATCGACAATCGCGATGATTTTATATCCAATTTTGGTAGGTTTTTTAGGCCTTGATGTAAAGCAAGGCGCTGTGTTTTTAGGCGGAACTATTCATGATGTGGCACAAGTGGTAGGCGCAGGCTTTTCGATTTCAGAAGAAACGGGCGAAGTTGCAACCTTAGTAAAGCTTATTCGTGTTGCTATGTTGGCACCAGTTGTTTTAATTGCATCGGTTATTATTCGGCAACAAAACAAAGATATGCCAAGCGGCGAAAAACCACCAATTTTACCATTTTTTGTAATCGGCTTTTTAATACTTGCCGCTATTAATAGCTTTGGTTTAATTCCCGATTTTTTATCGGTTTGGATTAACCATGCATCGCGCTGGGCGCTGCTAATATCCATAGCCGCCGTTGGCATGAAAACCTCGATCAGACGCATGCTAGCCGTAGGCGGCGGCGCCATTAGCCTAGTAGTAGCCGAAACTGTGTTTCTAGCAGTAATTATTATCACTGGTCTAAATTATATTGTTTAAGTAATGGCTCTAGGATAAACTTGCATATTTTGTAATATATTAATCATTGCAGGATGTTAGATATATGTTTGTAATATTTTGAGCTTCGTACTTTCTGCAACAATTGAATACCGTACAATAGTAACCTTATTTGACTTGTAATATTGGTCTAATACTATTAATACTCTTTTAGATATTTAATTTATTTTTTAATTTTTAAAGGAATACTTATGTTGCAAGTACCAAATATTTCAAATAGAAAAATTCACCATTTATTCGCAAATAAAAAAGCTAATCGCTTGTTACTATCCACAACAGGCTTATTGGCATTAACAGCTTGTGGCGGTGCTGGCTCAGGTGGCGCAAGTAGTACTGGCGGTACAAGTGGCACGGGCGGTACAAGCGGTACGAGTGGCACTGTCCCGCAAATTAATTTAACGGGTACAAATTTAGATGAAGTGTTAAGGGCAACAGCCGCAGCAGAAAAAATCGATGGTTTGGGCGGGTATAATCGAGTTGATTATAGTGCTTCCACGGTTGGCGTTACAGCATATTTAGACGGCAGATCTGGTAAAGGCGGTTATGCCGAAGGGGTGATACTATTACAAATGCTACAGGCCTTTATGGCAGTAATTATGATGATATACTAATTGGAAATGCGGATAATAATTATTTTAGAGGTTTTAGCGGCGCTGACTATATTGATGGTGTTGGCGGCGTCAACTTGGTGTCATACGTAGATTCTGCGGAGGCAGTTACCGTGGATTTAGCAAATAACTTTAATTTTGGTGGCGACGCAGAAGGTGATAAATTATACAATATCGACAATGTTTTCGGTTCATTTAATCATTTTTAGGGTTCAATTCCCCGCCCCTTGGGGCGTAGAATGTTCGCATGAGCAAATATATTCATAAGAG
>JABSRY010000497.1 GCA_013214985.1 Hyphomicrobiales bacterium | reverse complement strand
TCGGCATTACCAACCCCCATGGTTAATTTGAGTAAAGTAAATAGCAACAATTGAATCAATAATAATCACTAAAAACAAGCCCTTAACAACCGAAATAGTGGTGTGATGACCAAGCGAAGCTGCGTTAGATTCAACTTTCATGCCTTCATAACAAGCAACCATAACCAACGATACGGCAATGAATGGAGTTTTAACCAATGCAGTGCCAATATCAAATATTGTAATATTATCATAAATACGGTCGATAAATTCAACAAAATCCATGCCATATCTAACATTCAATAATACGGCACTGCCTGCAAAGCCAGATATGATGGCAATAAAAGTCAAAATGGGCAACGCAATCAACATCGCCATCACTCTTGGCATCACTAAAAATTTCATCACATCAAGGCCAATCACCTTCATCGCATCAATTTCTTCATTCATCCGCATCGAGCCTATTTCGGCAGTGATAGAGGATGAGCTACGCCCAGCAACCAACATTCCAGTTAGCAATATGCTAGTTTCCCGCGCCGAAACCATACCAATAAATCCAACCACAAGCCCTTCAGCACCAAACACCGCAAGCCTAACAGCGGCCTGTTCGGTTAATACCGCGCCCACCATAAAACTAACCGCAGCAACAATCGCAATCGCAGGAATAGTCATATTTTGCACATGGTAAACCATCGAGGTAAATTTAAAATCTTGTGGTCTCATTATTAATTGGCCAAGACCAACAAAAAACAACCCAAAAAGTTTAAACATTTCAACAAATGAATTAAAAGTATTAACAACCGATTTGCCAATTTTCCCTAAAATATAAGTCGGGCTTACAAAAGCAGATGGCTGCTCATACACACGGCCAATATTAAAATCTTTAAGTTTATCAGTAAGGCTATAATATTCATCTGGCAAATCAATCAAATTAATCACCGCATTAGGCTGCTTTTTTAAAACAAAATATTCTAACTTTTTTAAAATCAAAACTGCCGATGTGTCGACAAGTTCTAACGCTTTGCCATTAATGCTATATTCAGGCACACCGTTAATTTTTGCAAAGCCTGCCTTAAATTCTTTCATTAAAATATGTTCAATTTTACCGAGGTTAAACAATGTCCATCGGCCATAAAGATATAATACTATCTTATTGTCTTGAAACTGAATTTTATATAAATCTTTATTCATGCTTACTTTTACTGATTAAAAATGGCTATATTATAGCATATAGTATGTTTTCGACAAATATTCTTCATTAAATTCTATTTATAAGCTATTTCTCTTCAATTTCCTCAAAAACAAGTGCTTGCCCATCCCAAATAAATTTCAACCCCAATGCAAAAACCAACCCAACCACAGCCAATATCGCAGCAAATAAATATGCCCAATTACTATATTCACTATATAATAATCCACCAAAAAACATCGCCAATGCCATAAATATACCCGCGTTTAAACTGGCATTAATTGCCATCGCAGTCGAAATCAACGGTTCAGGTACAGACCTTGTTATTAAATGCAATGCACCCAAATAAGTCGCTGCAAATGTAAATGCGTGCAATAACTGCGCGATAAATAACAAATATAAGGGCGGGTCAAATGCAGTTATAGTCCACCTTATAACCGCAGCAGCCGCACCCAAAATTATCATCCGCCGCGGGCCCAACAACAACGAAAATTTACTCGAATAAGCAAATAGTAGAACTTCAGCAACAATGCCAACCGCCCACAAAATTCCAATTAAATCACTCGAATAACCAATTTTTTGCCAATGAATAGTCGAAAATCCATAATAAACACTATGCGATGCTAATATGATTGAAATAGCCACTAATATAGCCATAAATATTGGCTGTTTCACCAAAGTCAACGCACCATCCATATCAAATCTTTTAGATTTCGTCCCCACTTTCCTGGGTTTAGTCATTTTAGAACTTGGTAAAACTGGCAAAAACAAACCCGCTAATAAAGCGATAACCGCGCCAAATAACAACCACGGCAACAATAAGTCCAAATTCCATCTATCAATTAAAATTCCGCAAACTATCGCAGCCACCATAAATGAAACCGAACCCCATAAACGCGTATGCCCATAATCAAATTTTAATTTTTCAGCACCCTTCATCGAAAGCCCATCCAAGATCGGTATAATTGCCGATGAACTAATCGAATAAAATATGGTAACAATAAATATAGCCACATATTCGTCCACAAAATATAACGCGCTGGCACTTATTATGCCTAAAAAATTCATATACAAAATAGGCGTTTTTTTATACTTAAAGCCATCCGCAAACAAAGCCGCAAATGGTGCAAACAGGCTTTTCACAAATTGTGAAACACCCAATATCAAAGCAATCTGAAATTCACTTAAGCCGTTATGTGCAAGCCAAGCAGCAAAAAACACCACAAACCCAGCCATTCCCCAAAATTGAGCTACAAAAGAAATAGATATTTTAACGGCAAAAATGCGCCCAATATTTTGTTTCATATATCCTCATGTCCAGTAAATAGCTTAAATGTCTAGTAAATAACGCAAATTTCTATAATAATATAAATTAGAGCTTCTAAAATAACTGCGAATCTGACTAAATGTTACTTAGTAGAGTAAAACGCGATTATT
>JABSRY010000496.1 GCA_013214985.1 Hyphomicrobiales bacterium | reverse complement strand
TAGCGGGTTAAAAATTTCTGCTGCAAAGCAGATGAAGAAAAGGCAGTTAACGCCTTGGGAAGTAAGTTTTAAGTTGACGCTTAAATTTTAAGAAGAACAGAGTTGGCTATTTGGCTAAATTTTAGGGAGAAGAGAATGAAAAATATTTTAAGAACAGTATTAGCTGGCGCTATTACATTAACAGCATCCTATGCGATGGCTGAAATCAAACCCGCTATGATTTATGACATGGGCGGTAAGTTTGACAAGTCATTTAACGAATCTGCTTTTAACGGCGTAGAAAAATTCAAAGCCGATACGGGCATTGACGTTAAAGAATTTGAAATTACAGCCGAAGCACAGCGCGAGCAAGCACTTCGTAAATTTGCAAAATCTGGCTATAGCCCAATTGCGGTTACAGGCTTTACATTTGGCTCAGCGGTAGAAAAAGTCGCAGCAGAATTCCCAGATACTAAATTTACAATTGTTGACGGCTTTGTTAACGCACCAAACGTACAATTTGTATCATTTACAGAGCATGAAGGTTCATACCTTGTTGGTTATTTGGCAGCTCAAAAATCAGAAACTAAAAAAGTTAGCTTTATTGGTGGCATGATTTTCCCAGTTATTCAAAAATTTGAATGTGGTTATATTCAAGGTGCTAAAGCTGGCGGTGCAACCGACGTATTCTCAAACATGGTGGGTACATCGCATGCGGATGCTTGGGGTAACCCAACTAAAGCAGCTGAACTTGCTAAGTCACAATTCTCATTAGGTTCAGACGTGGTATTTGCTGCTGCTGGTGGTTCAGGCGCTGGTGCACTACAAGCTGCAAAAGACGCTGGTAAATTTGGTATTGGTGTGGATAGCAACCAAAACCATCTACAACCAGGTTTTGTTTTAACATCTATGGTTAAACGTGTAGATAATGCAATTAGTTCAGCATTTATGACAGCTAAAGATGGTACATGGAAATCGGGCCAAAAAGTTATGGGTATTAAAGAAGGCGGCATTAGCTGGGCACTTGATGACAATAACAAAGCATTGATTTCTGCAGAGCTAAAAGCTGCAACAGATGCGATCCAAGCTAAAATTCTTAGCGGTGAAATTAAAGTTCATAACACAGACACTGATGGTGTTTGCCCAGTTATATAGAGAATTTTAATTTTATAATATTTGTACAGGTGGGTTGCCACCTGTACGATCGTGCACGTCAATTATATATATATTGTGATGAGGTTTATTGTGGCAGATAAAATGAATTATGCGATTGAGTTAAAAGGTATTTCCAAAAGTTTTGGCGCCGTTAAGGCCAATGAAGATATCGATTTAAAGGTCGAAAAAGGCTCTATTCACGGTATAGTGGGCGAAAATGGGGCAGGTAAATCTACTTTAATGTCTATTCTCTATGGGTTCTATAAGGCCGATAAGGGGGATATATTTGTTAATGGCAGTCTTACACAAATTCACAATTCTAAAGAAGCCATTGCTGCAGGTATTGGCATGGTGCATCAGCATTTTATGTTGATCGAAAATTTTACAATTTTAGAAAATGTTATTCTGGGTGCCGAAGGTGGCTGGAAGTTAAATAGGGGCGAAGCGCATGCGCGTGAAGAGCTTAACCGTTTAAAGAATAATTATGGCTTAGATGTAGAACCAGATGCGCTTATTGAAGATGTATCGGTCGGGCAACAACAACGGGTAGAAATTTTAAAAGCTTTATACCGCGGTGCCAAAATATTAATTTTAGACGAGCCAACAGGCGTGTTGACCCCAAGTGAGGTCGATCAATTATTTGAAATTTTAAAGCAACTTAAAGCACAAGGCACAACCATTATTATGATCACGCATAAATTGCGTGAGATAATGGATATAACCGATAATGTATCGGTGATGCGCCAAGGCAAAATTGTTGCAGATAGAAAAACCAGTGACACATCGCCACAAGAGCTTGCCGAGCTTATGGTTGGGCGCTCTGTATTGTTAGAGGTTGATAAACAACCCGCACAGCCCAAAGAGATTTTATTAGAAATTAAAGGTTTGGAATTTGTCGATAAACAAGGAGTAAAACGTATTAAAGATATCGACCTACATGTTTGTTCGGGCGAAATTTTGGGCATTGCTGGGGTTAGTGGTAACGGCCAATCTCTATTGTTAGAAATTATTGCAGGGATTGAAGATGCCACCAAAGGCGAGATGTTTATAAAGGGCAAAAAAGTCGACATCGTTAAAGGCGTCAGTGCTGCCGATATACGCGCGCTTGGCGTGGCACATGTGCCAGAAGATCGGCATAATATGGGCTTGGTATTGCAGTTTGAAGAATGGGAAAATAGCATTCTTGGCTACCATAACGACCCAAAATATTCGAACGGTCAAGTTTTCAAACAAAATGTTATTAAACAAGAAGCGCGCCGCATGATGGAAGAGTTTGACATTAGGCCGCGTAATGAACGCTTAAAATCGGCTAATTTTTCGGGTGGCAATCAACAAAAAATTGTAATCGCACGGGAGATTAATGCCAAGCCAGACATTTTGCTCGTCGGCCAACCAACGCGCGGCGTTGATATTGGCGCAATTGAATATATTCATAAACAAATTATTGCAATGCGTGATGCGGGAGTCGCGGTTTT
>JABSRY010000495.1 GCA_013214985.1 Hyphomicrobiales bacterium | reverse complement strand
AAAAAGGATATGGCGGCGAAAATCAACAGAATAGGTCATTATATCAGTGTAATCATTTTAAAGGCGTTAGGCTATAGCTGCATAATTGAGGATAAGCCTGGCATCGATTTTGATCGGATAGTCTCCACCCAAGACACGCCATTCATTAAATCCACTTCCATCGGAACGGTAATGAGCGCTTCAACTTCTTCTGCGGATAGCCCCAATGCTTCTGTTTGAATTTCAACAATTGGGGGTTGAAACTCAGGCAACATATCAACGACTTGCCCGCGGAGCTGGACAAAACTAGTGATGAGAACAATAGCAAAAAACGATAATATTAAATATCGAAACTCTATACTCAATTGGGTGATAAATTTCATGCCTTTTCCTTTTTGGTTTTTGGCTTTGTCGTTGGGGTAGAAACAAGAGAATTTTAAAAATAGTGAACGAAACCGTCGGAACAAGTTCCGCTAATTTTAAAAGTTCAAATAGGTGTTATTAAAATTTAATCTCAAGCGACCATTATAAAGGTCTCAGATAATTTAGATTCTTGTCGAATATTGTTTAATATTTCAAGACTAATGGGAAATTTGGCAGCAACTGCCTTAACCCTGCCGATTTTAACGGGTTTACCAATCCGATTAAATTCACAGCCTGCGCGTTTTAAAATACGTTCAACAAAGACATCAAACACCGAAACAATATGGGTAATATTATTTTCCAATGCATATTCATAAATACCGCCTAATAATTCACGGGTTACCCAATTGGTTTTATTGTTGGATTTGGTGTTAATTTGGTCTGTATCCACCGCAAATCGGGTGCTTTCCCAAATAGTGGCGGATTTTGGTATTGTTTCACCGTCCAATAAGCATTTAAACACGGTGGACAGCATGGTTGGGCGGAGCGTCTCTAAAAGCCGTATCGTGCCGACGACGCGTGTGCCTTCTACGCAAATTATATAGATGACATTACCTGTATCAAATTCATCAATCTCGTGGCCGTTTTTGTCAATATTAACATCCCATTTCAATTTGTTATGAAAGATTTGAGTTCTTAACTTGAACATTTGATTATAAAGATCGCCATGTCTCTTTAATTCATCTAAACCCATTCGCATAATCATGTTACTCTCCCAACGGTAATTAACCATTAGTAAGAAGTTAATTTTATGTTTTGCCAAGTAGCTATTTGGATAGGTCATACAACTTATGATAAAATTGATTAATAAATTCATCATATGTTTTTACGGACACACAAAAAAATAAATTAGAGACAAATCACTAACATATTGAAGTTTAACATTATTATGTATTTTATTTAATATTCTAGTAGCTTTTCTCTCACGGCAACAACACAGGCTTGGGTTGTGTTTAATACTTTAAGCGCATCGCGGGCGCAGCTTAAATGGTGCTTTACAGTATGTGCAGAAATGCCCATTATAACGGCGATATCAAATACACTTTTGCCTTCACTCGCCCATTTTAAAACTTCTTTTTGTCTTGGTGAAAGCGCCGTACGGGTGATTTTTTTAAGATTAATTGAGTTGTAAAATTGTTGATGAAAAACCATCGAAAAATTTTGAAGCTCTTTTACGATATTGCCTATATTATCTTTAAATTGTTGCTGGGTCATTTTTAAAACTACAGAAAATAGGCCAATTTCACCATCAACACCGCGTATTGGCACGGTTAAAGCGTGTCTGGTATCAATGCCAAATTCTCTTGCCTCATTAAACATTTGAAGCTGGCGCGTGTTATCTAGCTTCAAATTACTCCAGTCAAATGGGTAAATGGTTTTCAACCCAGCCTGAATACACGGGTCTAGGTGAATATATCCTTCATCTATATATCTTTTGACCCATTCTGAATCATAAGAGACTATTGAATATTTTTCGATTTCTTTTTGGTTTGGAAATTTAAGCCCCATATAAGCGAAATGTTCTACATCATATTTTTTTTGCAAAAGGTTTAATATTTTTTGTTTAAATATTTTCTCACAAAAATTTACCGCACTATATGGAAATTCGATGTTTAGTATATCATATGTATTTTTTATAAGTCCCAACGGTCTGCTCCATTTGTATAAGTTTTAAAAACTATTTTCGTTTATAAATGTAGTGTTCATCTTTGAATGCTTTGTGGCAAATCGCTGTTCGGAGCAATGCCTCAGAGACTTATATTATTTGGCTAAATTTTCATTCCTTGTCTAAATTATTGTAGAAATTTGTCTGTGTTTGATGCAAAATTTAAAGCCCTTGAAAACAAGGTTCAAGGGCTTTAAAAAAACATGAATTCTGTTTTTATGCAATATGCATAAAGTTGAATATGTCTGCTAACTTTTACTGGCTGACTTTAGTGTTCGGCGCAGTATTTGTCTGCGGTTTTACCGAACGCGGTGAAGATTTTTTAGCACTCACATTTGCGGATGATTTGTGGTTAAAATTTGGTTTTTTTAACCCAGATGCTGGCGAACGTTTTTCGGTCGAACATCGTGCGTCTTTATCGGCGGGTTCTTTGTCACAGGTGGTGGTTTTTCCGCCATAGGTGCAGCTATAGCCTGACGCCTTTAATTTGATTCAAATTTGCCCACCCCAAAAAGTTCTTCAGTGGTACATTGTTGTCGTCG
>JABSRY010000494.1 GCA_013214985.1 Hyphomicrobiales bacterium | reverse complement strand
CAAGGGTTTAACGACGATATATTTTTAATATCGGGCAGTTTACAGCCCAATTTGGGTGGCGGCATTATAGCGCATAATTGTACATTAGATGAAATTACCACTCGGGTAAATGCCGACCCATTTGTAGCAAATGATGTTGTAACGGCAGAGATTTTAGAACTTAGCCCTGTAAAAGCCAGCAAACCGTTAGAATTTTTACTGGCTTAAAATTAGGTTAAAGCGTTGCTGATTATATACCAAAACTAATAATCGGTTTGAACCCACATTTCTAAAAGGCTTCTGGCAATGGCGAGTTTGGGAGGCAGCGCAAAATTTGGGTTTTGATCGCCATTTAGAACTTTGATAATGTCGGATTTATCGACCCATATTGCATCCTCTATCTCATGTGTATCGATGGTCATTTTTTGACCCATGGCTTTTACGTGCATGCCGATCATCAAATTATATGGAAACGCCCAAGGCTGTGATGCCATATAGGTTACTTCACCGCCGATAATGCCGACTTCTTCGAATAATTCGCGCCTTGAAGCATCCTCAATTGTTTCGCCGCTTTCTATAAAACCTGCTAGGCATGAATATCTATTTTCTAGAAAATGATGCCCTCGCCCAAGCAAACATTGGTCGCCATAGGTGACCAACATAATAACCACAGAATCTACCCGCGGGAAATGTTGGTGCTCGCAGGTTAAGCAATCGCGTCGCCAGCCGCTATGTACCATATGTGTTTTTTCGCCGCAATAAGAGCAGTAAAGATGTGATTTATGCCAGTTAACCACCGATGCGCCCTGGGCTAGAATGCCCGATTTATCTTTTGCAAACTCACTTTCAACCGCATATTCTTTGATAGGTTTACGGGTTAACTTATCGACATCCGCATCTGACATACAGATTGCAAAATAATTTACCTGCTTATCTTCGCCGAGTATTATTGCATCATCTGTTGAAATTTTTAAAGCCACAAGTTGAGCATTTGAAAATTGACAATCATCTTGCATATTTACGGCAATGTCCGAGCCACAAAATAGTAAAAATACGCTGTTATTTTGTTGTTTTCGTCTTAATGCTTCGGCTTCATTACCACGAACTTGGTCTAACCTATCTAACGGGTTTGCATTAAAAATAATATCTAATTTTGTCATATTTAGCCTTTGTTCAACCCTTTTGGTAAAAGGTCGTATGGATGCTTCCAACCTTTTAAGCCCTTTAGATTATCCAACCATTTAACAATATTTGTATATTTTTCAGCATCAAAGCCCCATTCATCTCCAAAATATAGATAGCTACATAATGAGAAATCAGCAAGGGTTGGGCGATTTAAGACAACCCAATCTTTATCGGTTAAATGTTTGTCTAAAATTGATAGAGCATCTTCAAACCGACCTTTTAAGAATGCCGTCACGTCATTATCTGGCATATCTTTGATGAATTTCATAAACCTGTAGGGCCCAATTAACGCACTCAATTTATGGTTATCGTATAAAACCCAACGTAAAATTTCGCGTTTTTCATCTGCGGTATTGCCGCCAAACTGGTTATGTTTTTCGGCTAAATAATCCATTATCACGCCCGATTGGGTCATTTTTTGACCGTCTACAATCAGCACAGGCACTTCGCCCATTGCATTTAGCTCGGTTCTGTATTTTTCTGTCCGAGTTTCGCCATTGAAAAAATCTACAAATTCGGCCTGCCAATCGGCGCCCATAAGCTCGAGCATAAGCGCCACTTTATAGGTGTGCCCAGATTCTGCCATACCATATAATTTATATTCACTCATCTGATTGCCCATCCATGTTATAAAATTGATAGACTAACCTAGATTAAAAACATTACAATTCAATATTTGTGCAATTGGAACAATATTATTTATGGGTATATTTTGATTTGACCAATGGCGAATTTTATCGCATTTTACAGCTATGGACTTATATATTCTTATTTTCGGTTTATTGATTACCAATCTGACACATCTTATATCTGCATCGCCCAAAATACGCGATCATTTAATATCTGTTTTAACCAGAGGTGTATATTTTAGCATCTATGGCATAATTTCTAGCTTAGGCCTGTTGTTTATTATTTACGCCTATTGGGAGCGGGACTGCATACCCATATATGATGTACAACCATGGGCGATTGCCACCAATAAACACATTATGTTTTTTGCGCTATGGTTGCTGATCAGCCAGTTTATTAACGGTTATATACGGCATTTTTTAAAAATCCCGTTGGTAATATCGGTGCTGGTTTGGGCATTGGGGCATCTGCTTGCGAATGGTGATTTATATTCGATTATATTATTTGGTGGGTTTTTAATTTACGCAATAATGGGCATATATTTCAAACGCAAAAACCAAGTTAAAACTATCAACCTTAACTATGCTGCTGATGTAAAGGCGTTTGGCATTGCATTTTTGCTTTACCTTGTGATCGGTTATTTACATTATTTTATAGCCGGCATTAACGTTTTGACATAAAGAACTCACCGATAACCAAAATCGGGTGGGAAACCATAGAATAGTGCATTAGACATTGCCTTAACAAGGAGATGGCATGATGAGCTGTAGGCGGCCAATGCTTTCAATTTATGTTATATATTGGAAGAGGCGGATAGGCAT
>JABSRY010000493.1 GCA_013214985.1 Hyphomicrobiales bacterium | reverse complement strand
GAATATTCACAGCTACACGAAGACAAGCAGCTCTCAATGTTCTGATACCCCGCTGCTTGCGGCGGGGTTCTTCATTTGATATTTGGACCATTGTATATGTGCCGAGTAGGGCGATTAATATTGCTAAAATACCAGCATAAAAAATTGTAATTGTGAATGTCATTATTGGACTCCCCGTTTGAAATGAGCGGCGCCTTTTGGCAGCTCTATCTAATAAACGAACGGGGAATTGATATTCGACACTTTAGCGATATGAAAGCGAGATCATAGCGATATGAATGTGAGGTTACTTTTTTGCGACTTTGGTGATTGGTTTTGTTTTGCGTAAGCTTGATAATATACGGGTTTTTTCGCGCTTAAACTTGCTCAAAGAACTGCCTGTTAATTTACTGCTGCCGCCTTTGCCTACTATGCTCATTGGGTTTATTTTTTTGCCATTTTTACTGACTACAAAATGTAAATGATTGCCTGTTGCAGTGCCCGTGCGGCCAACATAGCCGATGATTTGACCTTTACGAACATGTTTACCAGGCTTCATGCCTTTGGCAAAACGGGTCATATGCATGTAACCACTTTTATAGCTATTTTGATGGTCGATTTGAATGTAACGCCCCGCGCCACCATACCATTTTGCGATTAGCACCCTGCCAGCTGCTGCTGCATAAATGGGTGTGCCGCGTGGTGCCGCAAAATCGGTACCAGAATGCATTTTCCAACGTCTTAAAACTGGATGCTTTCGCATGCCATATTTACTAGAAAGCCTTGCGCCAGGTACGGGGTAGGACATAAACCCGCCAGATGAGGGGCTGATATTTTTGCCGTTTTTATCGTAGAAACTGCCACCATATCTATAATATGTATAGACTTTGCCATTGGCCTTAAAGTTAACATATAACAGTTTGCTAAGTTTTTTGCGCTTACCTGATGCAAATTCGGTTTGGTCATAAAGCATTTCTAGCACATCGCCTTTTCTAATTTTTTTAGATTTGGCGGTTTGATTATAAACGCTTAACAGGCGCGATTGCACATCTTTAGGCACGGCTTGTGCGGCAACTGTTTTTTGGAACGATTTACTTACCCAAGATAATGTGTGGTAGTAAACTTGTTTTGGCTTGCCTGCAGCGGTTATTTTTGGAATTGGTTTATTGGTTTTTGTAAGGCTAGCGATTTTACGCGTAAGACTAGCGCCTGCGACATTTTTAGAAGACGTGTATTTGGGTGCGCGGATAGGTTTACCAGGGCGCATTGCAATAGTGGTAAGGTTAGTGGGGAGGTCTAGCTTCAATTCACCTTGCTTATCATAACTTATCGTTACTCGATTTTTAAGAATTGCAGTTGGCTTATTAGCACGATAGCCGATTGGGATGATTAGCTTAACAGGGTGCAGGCTTTTGTTTTTTCTTTGATCGAGTGTGATTGTTAGTGGCTGGCCAAGCTCAAGCGCATTTACTTTAACATGTGGCTTTAATTTATTGATAATTGCTTGGGCTTCGCTGGCATTTGCGCCATTTCGTTTTAATACCCTAAGCAAGGTATCGCCCTTTTTTACTTTTATATGCACTAATACGGGTTTGAACGGAATGGGTTTACTGGGCGCTATCGTGTTTTTGATGACATTCTTAGCTTTGGTAGAAGGTGTTATTAAAGATGCCAGTTGCTTATCTGCTAGGCTATTTGCTTTTTCGTTTACTTTTGCCTTAACGCTTTTAGCGTCTTTTGCGCCTTTTATATATGCAGGTATTTTGCTCTTAACAATTTCAGTATTAATTAGTGGGTTATGTTTGAAACTCGCATCTTTTCTGTTTGATTTATTAATTTGATGGGTTCTATTAAGCGAAGCGATTTTTAGAGGGCTAGGTGTGTTTGTTGATGGCTTTGCGGTTTTTACAACATTAAGCGGCTCAAACTTAGGCTTTGATATGTTGGGGATGGTTGTTGAGATGTTATAGCTAGTGAAAACAACGGGATGTTGGTTCATGCTTTGAGAGAACCCCAAAAATGCACCAACCAAAAACAATAGACTAATGGCACCTGTGGTAATTGAGGACCACATCCATTTTGAACTTGTATCTATTATATCGCTGTATAGCGCCATTCATTTACCTACTATTTAAGACATATGCTAATTGATTATAGTAAATGAGCAGTTAAATGAAAGATATTTAAATGTCCACACCATTTTTGTAGCTTTTAAGTATATAAATGTGATGATAATATGGCTGAATTAATTGAATAGTGTTAATTCATATCGCTGTGCTGATTTTTGTACTGAATTTAAGGAAATTCATTTTGCGTCTAATAATTTTCTAATTAATATTTTGGTTGTTAATATCTCTACTTAATTGATTTACCGCGTATTTTGGTGATTTTCGCGTACTATTGTTATTAATTTTATGCACAGGGTTTTGTAATCTGTTCATAAGTTTGTTAGTATTGATTTTTGTTGATTTTATTAGTTGACGTTGTTGTTATGGTTTCGTATAACCCGCTCATCGAAACGGCGGCGCCAAACGGTTCTGCTAGGAAGCTTCTTGTGTCTGTGTTTACATGGATTTGGGAGTTAGATCATCTTACTAACGGGGATGTAAAAACAGGGTTAGATTGATTGCACGTTGG
>JABSRY010000492.1 GCA_013214985.1 Hyphomicrobiales bacterium | reverse complement strand
AGATTAATATACCGAGGTTGATACATTAAAATTTGAATAGAAATAATTTAGTGAATATTTTGAACCCCTTTATTACCGAACTTGTCTTTTTTCGACCGACAACGTTGGTAAGAAAACTACAAGTGCGATTGGTAGCTGTAACGCGACATTTAACATTATTCTAAATGTCGTTTCAGTATCAATTCAAATCTCGCGTTACACTATTCAGCTCTGCTCAAGTAATAATAGTTAAGCTTCACAAATAACTTTGTACGTGATAGGCTGATTTACTACAAAAAATTACTTTTTAAATTGAAAATTATGCCAAAAAATACAGAAACTACCACGTTTAAATATAAAAATATTATAAATTACCTACCTACTTTATTTCTAATGCCAGTTATATTAAGCATGTCATTTGAAAATACTAATTACATATTTGGGCTCTTAATGTATACAACCACAATTTCATTCACAATTTTAGCAATATATGCAATTTACCGAAACACAAGAGCAGATAGGTTCATAATATTTAGTAGAGATACAATTAAGCTTCCTAAAAATTTATTACATCATAGAATTATTGAAATCAATTATAATGATATTATCTCCTTTAATTATGGAATGGCAGGAATAAAAATTATTCATAAAAATGGTAAAATTAATATAGATAAATCAGGCATAAAGGGCATTGGAGTAATTGATAAAATATACAATCTTTTAGAAGAAAAAACAGGGCTTTAATTGTAAACATACAGGTTACTATTTTAAATACTCACCTACATATGAGGGTAGAAAATGGAAGTTAACACATTAACATATCCGTTAACTTTGGGTAGGTGACGTATTGGTAACTCAGACCTAACAAACATAAAACGCCCTGCCCGTTTGTTGTTATTTTTAACGTTCTTTATTGGAGGTAAATGAGAACATGTAGTGGACAAACTCAAACAAAACTCAAGCGCTTTTATCAGCATTTCATGGTTTGTTCTGGTTTTGTCGGGTTTTATTAAGTAATGAAATTATTACTGGAAAACTAAATATTGCGCTTGAAACATACGGTTAACTGCCTTAAACACGTCCTTGGATAGGTGGCCGAGTGGTCGAAGGCGCTCCCCTGCTAAGGGAGTAAACGGTTTGTAGCCGTTTCGAGGGTTCGAATCCCTTCCTGTCCGCCATTTCTCTTGTTGTTGAAAATTTAATTTGTCTTTAATATCAATGGATTATGGCGTTTTCTTCATATCAAAATATCATCCTCTATTGACAATTCGCTATTATGGGTTACTTTTCGGGATACTTTCTGAGATACTTTCTATATCCTAATAGGTTCTGTTTGTATGAATAATGATGATAAATACCTTATCAAACGCGGTGAAATTTATTTCTACAGGCGCAAAGTCCCCTTAAAACTAGTCGATGTTATCGGCAAAAAAATAAACCGAATCACATTAAAAACTAAAGATATAAATATCGCAAAAAAGCGTAGAGACCTTGTTGCCAGTGCTGATACCGAATATTGGCAACAACTCTTAAGCGGTAACGACCCAGATAGCGCAGAAGCGCAATATGAGCGCCTGTTATTAAGAGCAGCTAGTCTAAGTATTAAATATGTCGAAGCCGAACATATGGCCAATCAGTTTGATTTATCCGAACTAATAGGCCGCGTTAAAATGCTTGAAAGCGCATTAACAAAAAGAGACAAAATTGCACAAGCCACTATTATTGGTGCATTAAAGCGCCCAGAACACAGTGTATCTAAAATGTTTGATTTGTATTTTGATAAAATCATGTTTCAGATAGTATCTGATAAATCCCCGAATCAATTAAAAAGGTGGAAACTCACCCACGAACGCACTTTAAAAAACTTTATCGAAGCCATTGGCGATATTAATGTCACAAATATAGACCGTACTATTGCGCTAGAATATAGAGATTATTTTGAAAACCGCATATTTGGAGATGAAAATAAAATCCTACCATCAAGCGCAAATAAAGAATTAGGCAATATGGCCGTGGTGTATAAGCGTTATAATAATTATATCGGCAAGGATTTCGGGCGCAATCCGTTTGCAGATTTAAAATTCAAACCGGAATTACCAAAAAAACGTAAACCATTTTCAATAGCCCATTTACAAAAATTATTATCAAACCCAGAGTTAACGGCAAATCTAAATAAGGATGCGAGGCAAATATTCTTTGCAACAGTTGAAACAGGCATGCGCAGAATAGAAATTTGTAACATTTTGCCTAAGAACATTGTCATAAACGCCCCTCACCCGCATATAATTATCGAGCCAAGGCAAAGAGATGATAAAGATAAATTTCAAATTAAAGCATATTCAAGCCAGCGCATTATTCCACTTTTTGGCGTAAGCTTAGAAGCGTTTAAACAATTAAAAAACAACCCAAACAACCGTTATATTGGTAATGAAAACAGCTATTCAGCAACAGCAAATAAATATTTCAGAGAAAATGATTTGTTTGAACACCCCGACCAAGTCATAAATTCACTACGCCATAGCTTTAAAGACCGTATGATCGAAGCAAAAATAGACGCACAATTAAGAAATATCTTTATGGGTCATGCACAAGACACGCCAGATTATGGCGATGGCGGCGAGTTAAAATTTAGATACAACACTTTAAAGAAA
>JABSRY010000491.1 GCA_013214985.1 Hyphomicrobiales bacterium | reverse complement strand
AGGGGCCCAGTTTGAAGCCGTGGCCTGAGAAGCCGTTGGCGACAAAATAACCGTCCGGGCCGAGGGCGTCGATGATGGGGTGCCAGTCGTCGGTGTTGACGGTGTACAGCGCGGCAGCGCGGTAAGGAATTCATATGGCTGAAATAAAAACAGGGCAACAGGTGGCGTTAACTTATGGCCCTAACCTTAAGAGCAGTGCCCGTGAAATAAATCAGCATGCTAAAAAAAATGCGGCAAAAGGTAATGATTTAATTATCACTGACCCAAAAGCAAAAAATGCGGTTCGGATTTATAGAGATTCAGTAATTGGTCAAGAATTACGCTTGCAATTGCGGCCCATGTGGAAGTTATTGAATATTTCGCAAGATGCAAGTGATGAATTCGCGGAACGATTTGAATTATTATTTACAAGATGGGCCAACAGTGTTTCGTTTGATGCAGATGTCAAAAGAAAACAGAATTTCACAAGTATTTTAAGAACATTAGCGAGTTCAAAATTTGCTACTGGTGATGCTTTTGCATCTATAGAATGGAAGAAAGGTCAACTTGGTTTATTTACTTGCCTGAATATTATTGACCCTGCACGTATTTGTAATCCTAATCATAAACCAAATTCACCAACGCTACAAAATGGCATAGAATTTAATGCCTTTGGAGCAGTCATTGCTTATTACGTAAGAAGTGGACATCCTGGCGATTTGTTAAACCGTGGGGCTGTATCATGGAAACGTGTTCCAAAATATTCCAAGCATGGACGTCCTTTAATGCTTCATAGTTTTGAAGTTGAGCGACCTGAACAAAATTCAGGCATTAGTAGATTTAGTGCCGTTGCAGACAATTTAAAGAAAAACCGAGCTTATAATGATGCTGAGGTTGATAGATCGATGTTAGCGGCATCTTATGGCGCTTATATTAAATCAAATATTGATTATCAAAAAGCTATGGATGTTGCTGGACAAGGCGTAACAAATATAGAAGATTTTGTAAAACTAGCAACAAAAGCATCTATAGAAGTTGTTCAGCAGTTTTATCAAGATACAAGTTCAATTGGTGGCGCTAAATTTATTCATTTATTACCGGGTGAAGACATTGAACTAATCCAAGGGGAACAAACTGTTGAGGCATTTGAAGCCTTTAATAGTATATTTGGCCGTGACAACGCTGCGGGATTAGGAATTGACCCTCATTCATTGAACAAAAACTATAGTGATGTGAGTTACAATGCCGCAAGAGCATCTGCGGATGATAGTTGGCGTAGTTATATGCCAGCAAGGCAAGAAATTATAAGCGATTTTGCTTTGCCAATAGTCTCCTGCCTTATGGAAGAATTTGTAGATAGCGGGCTTTTGAAATTACCTAAAGGTGTTTCGTCATTTTATGAAAGCAAACAAGCACTTTGCTCTGGCAGTTTTATGGGCGCTGGCAAGCCTAATATTGATCAAGTCAAAACTGCAAAAGCCCATGAAATTGAATTGAAAAACGGCACAATTTCTCCTTCAGAAATATGTGCAACTCGTGGCGTAGATTATCGTGATGTTTGCGATCAAAGAGCACGAGACAAGAAATACGCCGTAGAACAGGGCTTAAAACCAGAAGATTTTAACCCAGAGCTATTGTTTAATATTAATCAAGGCAATTCTGAACGCACCGAAAACAAAACGGACAAAGAGGAAGATGAAGACGATGACGACTAATAAACTTTCTTACATTTTAGAGCGTTTTACCCGCCCATTATTTTTGACAGAAGAAAAGGCACAAACCTTATGGATGATTTTTGCCAATAAATTAGATGGTAATTTATTGACCGATAATGAAGTTCCAAAAATAGAAGCACGTACTGGCTATAATAGAGCGGCTGATTTATGCCAAAGAGTAGTTGCAGATGTTGCCATTATTCAAATTGTTGGCTCATTGGTACATAGGGGCAGTTGGATTGGCGCTAGCTCTGGTTTAGTTTCTTACCAAGGTTTAACCAAGCAATTTGAAGCTGCTGAAAATGATGAGACTATAAACACAATAATTTTAGAGTTTGATAGTGGTGGTGGTGAAGTTGGTGGATTGGCTGAATTGGCTAACAAAATTCGAGCGAGCTCGAAAAAGACAATTGCAATTGCAAATAGTATGGCTGCTTCGGCAGCCTTTTACTTGTCTGCTGCTTGTGATGAAATTCATGTAACAGAAATTGGTGCCGTTGGCTCAATTGGCGTGGTTATGGTTCATAAGGACTTTTCTAAGAAATTGGAAATGGACGGTATTAAAATTACTACAATTTATGCCGGTAAAGACAAAATAGAAGGCTGGTCGCATAAGCCACTTAGTGAAAAACATTTAAAAAACAGTCAAGACGATGTCGACCAACTTTATCAAAATTTTACCGAATTTGTAGCAGGTGGCATTGACCTTAGCCAAGAAGAAGTGATTGCCACAGATGCCAGAATGTTTATGGGCGAAAAGGCAATTGAAGCCAAACTTGCCCTTAGTGTGACAAGTGTTGATGAATTAATTAAACGATTTACAGAAAACCAGCCGCAAACCAGTGGCGCAACAAAGGAGACAATGATGTCTAAAACGAAAGCAGACGGTGCGCCCGATATTGAAGGTGTAACGCAAGCTGACCATGATGCTGCGGTGAAA
>JABSRY010000490.1 GCA_013214985.1 Hyphomicrobiales bacterium | reverse complement strand
CTGCAAAGCTTCTCAATCACGGTGATTGGACAAAGATTGGCATGTTTTCTGAGATCTGCACCGTGGAAGAAGCGCTAGGCTCAATAACGTCACTGTTTATGATTGCTGTCGGATGGTTGATCATGGTTACTGCAATGATGTTGCCAGTAAATTTGCCGCTTTTTTGTGCAAAAACTTCACATACCAAAATTTCAATTACGGTTCAAATAGCTCGTTTTACGGGATATCTTTTACCATGGTTTGGTTTTGGTATTGTGGCTCATTCACTCGGGTTTGTATTGCAGGAAATTGCTGTTGATAATGTTTGGATTTCGCTTAATGGTTGGGCTATTGGAGCAGCAATTTTCTCGCTCGCTGGGGCTTATCAATTCACATCATTAAAAGATTGTCTTGTTGCAAGCTGCTGTGATTCAAAATCGGGTCATGTTCATACAAAAAATTCTATGGCAAACAACTTTAAAATTGGAATTTCAGAAGCCCGTAATTGCATATTGCTTTGTGGCCCAATGATGCTTTTGATGTTTGTATTTTTCCCTTCAAGTATATTATGGATATTTATTCTGACCCTCCTTATGGTTCTTGATAGAAGCCAAATTAATGGGATTTCTCTTTGTCGACCTGTTGGTGCCCTTTTGCTTGGAGCAGCTATATTTGTTATTATTTTAGGCGTCACATCACCATCATCTTTCAACTAATTATTTAGAAGGTAATATTCGATGAGTAACAAACAAAACTTTAATGACATGAACGAAGTTATAGCGGCTTATTTTGAAGGTCTTTATCAGGCAGATAGCAAAATGCTATCACAAGTATTCCACCCAGATGCAAAATGCATCTGTATTGTTGAAGATCAATATACCAACTATGACATGAAAGAATATTTCAAGATTATTGATGAACGTATATCTCCTGCTAGTACTGCAACTAAGCGGGTAGATAAAGTAATCTCAATTGAATTTGGTGGGTCACGAATGGCTTTTATAAAAGTGAGCCTGGAAATGTTTGATCGTGAATATTTGGATTTTTTGACATTAGCTAATGATGAATATGGTTGGCGGTTAATGTCTAAAGTGTTCCATTATGAACCAAAAGAATTATAGCCCGATATTTTCTAAGTAATACATTGCAGCGGGCGGAGTAGAACTCTGCCACTTTTGCCCTCATGATTTATTAGGAGGGTGTGAAGGATTTACACAGTGGATTTATACAGAATGGTACGGCTTGCGTGTCATCACGAAGGTATGAATATTCACGGGGCTTCGCTTCAATTTGGCATCAGCCGCGTGACAGTTTCTAAGATGTTAAAATTTAGTGACACTCGAATTGTTAAGATGCAGATCCGACAGGCTGCGAGGACTTGATCAATATTCATAAGTAAATTAAAACCCGAAAAACAATAATCACATAATATAGGAACATTAAAATGAAGAATATAACACATTTAGTGAACGGTATCGCTTGGTCTGGTGACAGCCAGAAAACCGTAGCCATTGAAAATCCGGCAACAGGCAAAACTATTGCTGAGCTTACCTTAGCCAGCAAAGCAGATGTCGATCATGTGGTTGATGTCGCCGCCAAAGCGTCTATTGGCTGGTCATGTACCCCACCTGCCAAACGCGCTAAAATTATGTTTAACTTCCGAGATTTATTGCGCGAAAACATCGATGAATTGGCCGAATTACTGTCCATCGAACACGGAAAAACCATTCCAGATGCCAAAGGCGAAATCGAACGTGGTATGGAAGTCATCGAATTCTCATGCGGCATCCCTCACCTGTTAAAGGGCGAGTATTCAGAACAAGTCGCCAATGGCGTCGACACTTATGCTGTTCGCCAACCATTAGGCGTTGTAGCAGGCATTACCCCCTTCAACTTCCCTGCTATGGTGCCATTATGGATGTATCCAGTGGCTTTGGCGTGCGGTAATAGCTTCATCCTAAAACCATCCGAAAAAGACCCCTCAGTGGTCATCCGCATTGGCGAATTATTACACGAAGCAGGTTTACCAATAGGCGTATTCAGCGTGGTGAATGGCGATAAAGAAGCCGTAGACGCACTACTCGACAATCCAAAAGTAGACGCCATCAGCTTTGTAGGTTCAACCGCCATCGGTCACTATATCTATAGCCGTGGCACCAATGTAGGCAAACGCGTACAAGCTTTATGTGGTGCCAAAAACCATCTCATCATCATGCCAGATGCCGATATGGATCAAGTTGTTGATGCTCTCATGGGCAGCGCCTATGGTTCAGCAGGCGAACGCTGCATGGCCATCTCCGTCGCCATACCAGTGGGCGAAGGAACTGCAGACAAATTAATCGCCGCTCTCACCCCACGCGTCAAAGCTCTAAAAATCGCCCCATATACCGATCAAGCATCCGACATGGGACCCGTTATCACCAAAGAAAGCCTCGACCGCATTTACGATTATATCGCCCAAGGCATCGACAAAGGCGCTAAACTCATCGTCGATGGCCGTGATTTAAAAGTCAAAGATCATGAAGGTGGCTATTTCATTGGCGGTTGCCTGTTCGACAATGTTACAACCGACATGTCCATCTATGCCGACGAAATCTTCGGCCCTGTGTTAAGCGTAGTGCGCGCCAGAAGCTATGAAGAAGCCGTCGATATGGTCGATAGCCACG
>JABSRY010000049.1 GCA_013214985.1 Hyphomicrobiales bacterium | reverse complement strand
GATGTAGAATCGAGCTAAGTTTAATATAGGGTTGGGCAGGTTATGCATATTTTAGATCAATTAAATGAAGTGATTGTCGCGCGCTCAAACGACGCGGCTGACCAATCATACACGGCTAGTTTGCTCGCTAAGGGCACCGAAAAATGCGCGCAAAAACTGGGCGAAGAAGCAGTAGAAACCGTCATCGCCGCCATAAAAAATGATAGAGATGAGATCATATCCGAATCTGCGGATTTGCTCTATCATTGGCTAGTTTTACTAAAATCTTGTGACATATCACCCGATGAAATATATAAAAAATTAGCAGAACGTCAGAACATTTCTGGTTTGGCCGAAAAAGCCTCTAGAAAATAACCTAAAGATAAATTTGAAAAATGTTGAATAAAAATAATAATATAACAAGTCAACAAGACAATCTTCTACCCTTTCATGAGTTTAACAATGAAACTTGGGCTGCATTGCGTGCTGACACGCCAATGACCCTTAGCCTTAATGATATTCGGCGGTTGCGGGGTATTAATGAAAAGGTGAATATACAAGAAGTAGAGCAAATTTATTTACCAATTTCTCGGCTACTCAACCTTTATGTAGCAGCACGGCAAGAGCTTTATAATGCCACTTCTAAATTTTTAAATAATGGTAAAAAACGTGTACCATTTATTATTGGCATTGCAGGCAGTGTGGCGGTGGGCAAAAGCACTACAGCGCGTATTTTGCACGAGTTATTGGCCAGTTGGGATAGCAATATAAAAGTTGAGTTGCTAAATACAGATGGGTTTTTACACCCAAATGATTGGCTAAATAAACATGATTTAATGGATAAGAAAGGTTTTCCTGAAAGTTATGACCGTGCTGCATTATTGCAATTTTTATTCGACATTAAAGCGGGCAAGCCTAATGTTAAAGCACCAATATACTCGCATTTAACCTATGATGTTGTGCCCAATGAATATGTAAATTATGACCAACCCGATATTTTAATAGTTGAAGGCTTGAATGTTTTACAATCGGGCGTTCTGCCTAAAAGTGGCGAAGCAATATCTTATATATCCGATTATTTTGATTTTTCTATTTTTATAGATGCCGATGAAGATATGATTGGTAAATGGTATGTCGATCGATTTTTAGGCTTTAGACAAACCGCTTTTGCCGATCCGAATTCATATTTTCATAAATATGCATCTTTAAATGATGAGGAAGCAGTGACAACAGGCAAAGCCATTTGGAAAAATATTAACCGCAAAAACCTACGTGAAAATATATTGCCAACGCGCCCACGCGCCGACCTTATTCTTAAAAAGTCGAGTAATCATTTGATTGAAAAAATATTGCTTAGAAAGATATAGAATGATTGAATATCGTCTAGCCAAACCTGCTGATTGTGCTAATTTGTCGGCACTTTCTATTCAGGTTTGGCTAGATACCTATGCGATTGAAGGTGTTAAAGACAGCTTTTCCGATTATCTATTTGGCAGTTTTTTACCAGAGCATTTTGAAAATAAATTATCGAATAACCGCTATGCAATGATTGTTGCAATCAGAGACGACTATTTATTGGGCTATATCATGCTTGATTTTAAATCTTTTCATAAAACCCCAGATAATGGCTTTGAAATATCTCGGTTATATGTATCTCAACATTTTAAAGGCCAAGGCATTGGCAAGCAATTGCTCAACGAAATGGACAATGCTTATGGTAAAAAATGTTGGTTAGCGGCATATTCGGGTAATATTGCTGCCATAAGTTTTTATAAATATTTAGGCTTTAAAGACATTGATAGCGCCATTTTTATATTGAATGATGAAAAAGTTGAAAATAGAATTTTGGCAAAATAAAAGCCCTACACGAGTGCAGGGCTTGTGTATTTCGGGTAAGAATCGATTATTTATCGAATAGGTTTGCTTGCTCGACAAGTTTAATAAGGTCAACCGTTGGGTGTGGGCCCATATGCTGAATAACCTCGCGTGCTGCAATACAACCCAGCATTGCCGATTTGGACAAATCTAACCCGCGCTCCAAGCCGCATAATGCACCAGAAGCAAAAATATCGCCCGCGCCCGTTAAATCAACAATATTGGATACAGGGTCGACAGACACTGTTTCTGATATGTTGCCAAGTTGGGCAACGGCACCTTTCGCACCGCGTGTAATAAAGCTTAAAACATTGGTTTTAGCATTTTCTTGCATGGCAGTTTCAAAGTCTGAAACTTCATATAGGGCTTTAATTTCATCTTCATTACCAAAAATAATATCAATCGTGCCGTTGGCGATTAAGTTTTTAAAATCATCTCTAAACGCATCAACACAGAATTGATCGGCAAGCGAAACTGCGATTTTAATATCTGTGCCTTTTATAAGTTTAACAATATGGTCGAACGCCAAACGCGCTGGCGGTTGATACCATAAATAACCTTCAAAATAAATCACATCGGATTGCAAAATAATTTCTTTGTCGATATGTTCTGGCGACAAATCAAGCGATGCGCCTAAATATGTATTCATCGTGCGTTCGCCATCTGGCGTTACTAAAATAATAGATTGAGATGTCGGTTTGCCTTCAACATAAATGGGGTTATAGGCAACTTTGGCGGCTTTCATATCGTGGCTAAAAATAGTGCCAAACTGGTCTTTTGCGATAGTGCCAATATAAGCGGCTTTACCGCCTAATACGCCATAACCAACGGCAGTATTGGCTGCAGAGCCGCCAGATCTTTCGGTCGCCTCATCAACTTTTGCATAAAGTTCGGCGGTTTCTTGTGCATCGACCAATTTCATAGCGCTTTTATCGAGCCCATTATCGCCGATAAATTTTTCTTCGACTTTAACCAAAATATCGATAATCGCGTTACCAACGGTTAGTAAGCTGTATTTTCTGCTCATAATGCCTCACATTTTCGTTTAGAAGAGATAATAGCCTTGAATTTGCGAATAGGCTGCTTATGTAATAATAAATCTTAATTTAGAGTATCGATACCAGATGACAGAGCTTATTTCTACCACCATTTCCGACTTATTCTCAAAACCTTTTCGGGGTGTTCTAATAAAATCATTGGGCTTAACCCTATTGTTGCTAGTGGGCGCGTTAATTGTCATTCCGAGTTTGGCGGCAAATACGGGTTGGTCACCGTTTGATGGCTCTGGTGCGGTGTTTGGTATTTTGGCGGGCTTTGTAACATTTTTGTTAATGGGCTACCTTATTGTGCCAATTACTGCGTTATTTGCGGGCTTGTTTTTAGATGATATTGCAGATGTGGTTGAAGGGCAGCATTATAGCCACAAACCCAAAGGCATACCCATGCCACTTAGTCAATCTTTATGGATTGCAATAAAATTTATGCTGATTGTTATTGCAACAAATATTGTTTTAATACCGTTTATATTTTTGGGCGGGCTTGGTTTTGTGCTTATTTACGTTGTGAACGGTTATTTGCTTGGTAGAGAATATTTTGAGCTTGCTGCATTGCGCCATCATACGGTGGCCGATACAAAGTTTTTGCGCTCTCAAAATAAAGGCATGATATATGGTGCGGGTATTTTAGTTGCGTTTTTGGCCACAATTCCTATTTTAAACCTATTTGTACCTATATTTGGTACAAGCTTACTGGTGCATGTTTTCCATAAAGCTGAAGATAGACAAAATGCACTGCAAGCATAAAAAAACGCCTCAAACCCAAGTTAATTGTGGTTTGAAACGCTTATGTTATCATTAAATATTAAGCTGTGGCTTTTAAAAACTTGGCTGTAACCAGGCTAGATGCTGTACCCAGCAACAACCAAAAGATAAATAATGTAATGGCAGTCATTACAATAAAATCACCCGATAATGCGGTTAGTGCTTCTACAGCCACAGGGTCGGTATTGGCAAAACCATGATGCTCTGGCACTGGCGCGCCTAAAATATGCGGTACTATAAGTAAACTCAAACCAAAAAACCTGTATGGGCTTTGAATAAAAGCCACAGCGGCTAACCCGCCTGCTGTCAACACCACAGTCATTAACCACCAACCCTGACGGCCTTCTAGCTGCGCGGCAACTGAGCCAGGGATTTCGGGCAACAAGCCTAAACTGGGTGCAACATAAAAACTTATATAACCTGCTAAGCCAAATAATATACCGCTTAAGATAGAGGTTTTGCCCGATGCCGCCATGGCAGCAATGGTCAGCATGGCAAAGCCAATTGCGGTTAAAATAGCCGATAATATAGTATAACCAACCCGCTCGATACCGTCATCTGGCGCCCAAGCATCTGCATCATGGCTATGTGCCGCTGTTGAGCCATGGCTATGTGCGCTTGTTTCGGTAGCGGTCGATTGGCTAACTTCATAGGCTTCTGCCGCTAAAATAATGGGGGTGGTGGTGAAGTTTTGCAGAATACCAAATATGGCACCGACAACAATGCCAACAATCATGGCATTCACAATGATGTTTTTAAACATAATTATTCCAATTTTATAAATTAAATTTTGAGTTTTGCTACTAAGTTAATGGCCCAAATTAATGGCAAGGAAATACAGTCGCATGACGGGTGTCATGTGCCGCACTATGCAAAACTTCCATTGGTGAAAAACCAACAAATAGGAATATCATGACGCCCAAAATAGCAGCGGCTAAAATTTCACCTGTTTTAGTGATTGCTGGTGATTGCAATTGTTCTGTTTTATTTATTTGCATTTTTCTCTCCCGAAATATTATGCACTACTGGTATCGGACTTAATATTAGAAGCCAAAGTAAGGGTATTACCTTTATGGTTAAATAAATTACCGTTGCGGGGGCAGTGTTGGAATGGGTATGACCGCACCAACTTCCCAGTTTTAATTGTAATCTTTAGAAGCACCATGCCCAAAAAGATATTTCTAAAATATAGCGGATTAGAAAATTGTCAAACAACTTTATCTTTGCTACTGCATAAATCGACAATGAGGCATTGATGGCATTGTGGTTTGCGGGCTTTACACACATAGCGGCCGTGTAAAATTAGCCAGTGATGGCTATGGCGCTTATAGTGGGCAGGGATGACTTTTTCTAGCTTTCTTTCGGTTTCGACCACATTTTTAGAGGGTGCGAGCTTTAACCGATTAGACAGCCTAAAAATATGGGTATCCACCGCAATGGTGGGTTGGCCAAAGTAAAGATTAAGCACAACATTGGCGGTTTTACGCCCCACCCCTGCCAAACTTTCGAGGTCTTCGCGGTTTTCTGGCACTTGGCTGTTAAACACCTCTATTAAGCGGATAGACAATGCCAAGACATTTTTAGCCTTGTTGCGATAAAGCCCGATGGTACGCACATGCTCGGTTATGCCTTCTAAACCTAGTGTCACCATTTTTTCGGGCGTATCGGCAATGGCGAATAGTTTTTTGGTGGCCTTATTAACCCCTACATCGGTTGCCTGTGCCGATAATACGACCGCTACAAGCAAAGTATAAACATTGACATAGTCAAGCTCGCCTTTTGGCTCTGGATCGCGCTCATGAAAGCGCCTGAACATTTCTTCGATGTTTTTTTTAAGCATAGTGGTTTCAATCTAACTGTGGGGAATTATAATAGACAAATAAAATTTAAAAATTGCAAGCCCAAAACCAATTTCGGGTAGTTATATTTTTTACATATGCTAATTTAAACCCATGACAGATTTAAAAACCAAAGTTGCAGAATTAACCAAATATAATAACGAGTATGACTTGGTGGTAAAAACTATCGAATTTTTAACTCAAAACCAGTATGACCAGCCTAAGCTATTTGACGTGGCTGACCATGTGGGTATGACCAGCGGGCATGTGCAAAAAATATTCACCAAATGGGCGGGGGTTTCGCCCAAAGATTTTCAGCATTATTTAACCATTGCCCATGCACGCAAAATGCTTGCGGAACGCGAAACCATATTAAATACCAGTTATGATTTGGGTTTAAGCTCACCCGCACGGTTGCATGATTTATTTACCAAAGTTGAAGCCATGCCGCCTGGTGTTTATAAATCGGGCGGGCAGGGTATAGACATTATTTACGGTTATGCCGAAACGCCATTTGGCCGAACATTAATTATGAAAACCAAACAATTAATTGCAGGTAAATTACAATATGGTGTTTGCGGAATTGGTTTCGTAGACGAATCGGACGCGGATGCGCTTGAGGATATGCAAAAAAGATGGCCAAAAGCTAATTATGTTTTAGAAGAACAGACTATCTTGCAAGATGCAAAAACCATATTCGCGCCCGAAAAATGGGCAAAAGAAAAACCGATGACCATTATTTTAATTGGTAGCGATTTTGATGTGCAAATTTGGCGTACTTTGCTTAAAATCCCAATGGGTAAAGCGGTATCATACGGTGATATTGCATTGCATTTGGGTAAGAAAAAAGGTGCATCTCGTGCGGTGGGCAGTGCGGTTGGGCGTAACCCAATATCGTTTCTGGTACCTTGCCATAGAGTGCTAAGAGCAAATGGCGAAATGGGCGGCTATCATTGGGGCATTAGCCGCAAACGGGCTATCATTGGCTGGGAAGCCCAATATTAAAAACTAAACAGTAAATAAGGTGACAATCTGCTGATCATCGCCTTTTAATTTTTATATTTATGTGGCTAATTTATCTTGCTGGCGTTCTTTATGCATGATGTATAGAGAAGCCGCAATGATGATAATTGCGCCCACCCATAATTGTCCTGGTGGCAAATACCCAAAAACAATTGCGCCTGCTAAAACATTTAGCGGTAGTTTAACATGATCAAATGGCTGCACATAAGCCGCATCCGCCATTTTATAGGCCATTACAAATGCGCCCTGCGCCAATGCGGTTAAGATGCCGACCATAAGCAACAATAGGCCAATATCTTGCGTGGGCATGCTAAAGCCGTCAACAATGGCTAGGCCAAAATTAATTGGCGCTAATAGTAATAAAAGATACATGGTAATAGATATTGCGCTTTCGCTATGCGATAATTGCTTAACAATTAGTGATGCTGCTGCCCAAAATGCCGCCGCTGCAATTGGCAAGAGTGCCATGCTGCTAAATGCATCAGCCCATGGCTCCAAGATAATCATTCCACCTACGAATCCACCGAGGGTGGCTAACAGTCGTGCAGCACCAACATGCTCGTTAAGAATAAATTTTGCACCTAAGGTTACAAAAAACGGTGAGGTCATCAACAAGGCAATGGCTTGCCAAATTGGCACGCCATTGGCCAAGGCATAAATCCAACATTGCACGCCAAATGCCGAACATAAAACACGGATAATTTGCAAGGTGAATTGATTGGTTTTTAAAGCATCTACACCAATTTTTATTACCCACGGCAACATAGCAACAAGCGCAATAAAATATTGCCAAAATGCCATGCTCGTGGACGAAAAGCCCATATTGGAGGTGATATATTGGGTGGCAACATTGATGATGGCATAAAGCCCGCCGCCAATGACCATAAAGCTAGCACCTGCAACAGGTGTCGAAAGTTTTTCTAAAAATTGCATCATATATGCCCCCATAATTCGAGCTTATATAGAGTTATATTTTTAATATTTTTACAGGTCTGATCCATCTGTTAGTCCCTTCAATCAACAGTTTGAATCAGGACGCACAGAATTCAACATGCCTATCCATAACCTTAAAAAAAAGGTGTAGATATGCTTATCAAATTCTATTCTCTTCCATCCGGACTATAACCGTCGGCTCTGGAATCTAACCAGATCTGCTGACCCTTTAAATTAGCTGAACCAATTTAAAGGCGCTCGCGGGCTGATAAAGGCATAACCTCTATTTACCGCCGGTGGGGAATCACACCCCGCCCTGAGAACCGCGCAACATTGCGCCGCAAATTGATAGCATCATTAAAATGGTACTTGCAATCATTTTCTTTTAAAATATCTAAAAATATTATTTAGCAATATTAGAGTCATACCTTTGATTTGACTCGGTATTTCCTATTTAAGAAATATTTCGTTATCGAATCGATACAGCTTTAATATGCTATATTTCGGTAGCGACTCTATTTGAGTGCTGAATGAACTGGTGATCTTTATTCAATATAAAGTTCAACGGTTGGCCATTTTTAACCGATAAATGAACTATATCTATTTTGGAAATTTGCTTAATTTGCATTAACAATGCCCGAATGGTAACGCTATGTGCAACGATTAATATGTTTTTACCGAGCTGATATTGGGTTAATATTTCGCTGTTGAAATAGGGCAAACAACGATCGGCCAAATCTTCTAAACTTTCACCATTTGGCGGCGCACTCTCATAAGAATTTCGCCAAATATCCACTTGGGTCTGCCCATATTGATTAATGATATCTCGGTGATATTTGCCAGTGATATCACCAAAATCACGTTCGTTTAATGCTTTATGAGCAACAATCTCAATATCTTTATGTTGCATCGTTTCCAATACCAAATCGAGCGTATTTTTAGCCCGCTTTAGTTTGGAGCAAAATGCCATATCATAATTAATATTTTGGTCTAACAATATTTGGCCAGCTTGTTTAGCTTCTTCAACGCCTTTTGCGGTTAGGCCAATATCACTAAGCCCAGTGAATCTTTTTTCAAAATTCCATTGGCTTTCGCCGTGGCGAATAATCGTCAAAATATTATTCATATACCTACCCTATAAAAAAGCACCACTCAAATGAGCAGTGCTTTAAAATTTCAATTTGAAAACAACTTATAATTCGAGCTTTCTAACGCTCTCAACAGTGCCTTCTTCGTTTAAGATATAAATCATCGGCACGCCTGTGCCTAAGTTAAGCGATGTAATATCATCTTTTGAAATATTTTCGATCTGCATAATTAAAGCCCGTAAGCTATTGCCATGCGCCGCAACAATTACATTTTCGCCTTTAAGGTAGCGCGGTAAAATATCACTGTTAAAATATGGCAATACACGGTCAGCAGTGCCTTTTAGGCTTTCACCACCAGGGGGAGGCGTATCGAACGAACGGCGCCAAATATGCACTTGCTCATCACCCCATTTTTTACGGGCATCATCTTTATTAAGGCCTGTTAAATCGCCATAATCGCGCTCGTTTAAACGCTCATCTTCAATGGTTTCAAGGTCTTCTTGACCCATTACTTTAAGCATGATTTTAAGGGTTTTTTGTGCCCGCATTAATTTAGAAGTGAAAGCAATATCAAATTTAATATTTTCGGCTTTAATTAAAGCACCAGCTTTGTTAGCTTCTTCAATGCCCAGCTCGGTTAGGTCAACATCTTTCCACCCAGTGAAAAGGTTTTTTAAGTTCCACTCACTTTGTCCGTGGCGTACCAATACCATTACATTATTCATAAATATCTCTTTCTTTAAACTAGATTAAATATCTTCAATGCCCAATACATCCAGCATCGAAAATAAACCAGGCCCACGGCTTATCACTTTGCTCTTATCTTCATCACCACCCGAAGCACCCCAAATTGCCGCTTTAATGGCACCATTGGCAAAAACCGCACGGTCATTGGCAATATGGGTTAATTCTATACGCTCATCAAGCCCAGCAAACATAACGCTATGCTCGCCAATGACTGTGCCACCGCGTAAGGTCGCAAAGCCAATATCGCCTTTAGGGCGAACCCCTGTTATACCATCACGGCTACGTACAGACCGTTCTTCAAGGTCAATTTTACGGCCATCGGCGGCGGCTTGACCCAGCAACAATGCGGTGCCAGATGGGGCATCGATTTTATTGCGATGGTGCATTTCTAATATTTCAATGTCGAAATCTTCATCCAATGCGGCAGCGGCTTTCTTAACCAATGCACTGAGTAAATTTACCCCAAGGCTCATATTGCCAGATTTAACAATAGTAGCATGGGCGGCGGCTGCATTAATCTGCGCTTCTTGCTCGGAACTAAAACCTGTTGTACCAATGATATGCGTAATGCGAACCTGTGCCGCAAGCTCGGCAAAAAACACGGTTGCAGATGGGATGGTAAAATCTAAAACCACGTCGGCCCTAATAAATAACTCAAGTGCATCTTCGGTAATGGTTACATCGAAGTTACCGATGCCCGCCAACATGCCAATATCTTGGCCAATAAATTCAGAACCAGCAGGTTCGATACCACCCACGACTGTGCAGCCATTTGTTTGGTGCGCAACTCTTGTTAGGGTGCGACCCATTCGGCCACCTGCGCCCATAATTGCAATTTTAATATCCGCCATAATTTTTCCTAA
>JABSRY010000489.1 GCA_013214985.1 Hyphomicrobiales bacterium | reverse complement strand
ATGGGAAATCATTAGATGAACCAAAAGATACAAGGTTTTCAGGTATCACTTTATCTGCTATTTATGATAAACAATTAACAGATAAAATGAATGTTAAATATAAAGTAAACAGTGGTTTTAGAGCTCCAAATGCAAATGAGTTGTATTTTTCATACGGAGATGTAATTGCCGCTAATAGAATTGAACCGAATGAAAATTTAAAGCAAGAAACTGGAATAACTAATGAAATTCACTTTGAATATGTTGAATATGATTGGAAGTTTTCTTTAAATCCTTATTATACTCACTATCGTGGATTTATTGACTTAAAATCGGAAACAATAGAAGTACCCAACCCATGGTCTCACTATCCTGGTCAGCCAGAACTTAATGAACAGAATTATATGCAATATAAAAATGTAGATAAAGCTTACACTTATGGATTGGATATGAGGTTTGACATTAACTTATCTACATTTTTAAATATTTACGATGATCTTAAATATGAGGCTGGGATTAGTTACAGTAAAGGGAAAGGAAGTGATGGAGACTATTTAATGGCAGTCAACCCATTGGAGATCATGAACAATATTATTTATACAACACATGACTATAGAATTGGGTTGCATAGTAATTATATAGATAAAAAAGATCCTAAAGAAACGGTCCGTAATGGAAAGCAGTCTAAGTATACTAGTGATAGCGTTTTATTGATGGATTTAGTTATTAATTATCCGATGACAAATAATATTAAGATAAATGCTGGTGTATTTAACCTATTGGACAAGAAGTATAAAACTTGGGACTCTATCAGAAGTATTCCTGAATTTGGTACGACTAATATGGTTGATCGCGCAGGGATAGGATTGAATAGATTCACCGCACCTGGAATTAATTATAAAGTAGGTTTGGAAATAAACTTCTAATATAATGTCTATTAAATTTAATCACATCCTCTCCATTAGAGGGTGTGATTAAATTTTAAATCTAAAATATAGCTAACTTTTAATCACTCGATTGCTGCTGTGATATCGATAATTTTTTAACGTATTCTGATTTTATTTAACGATACATTTAGAGTGGACTTGAAAATTATTATCATTTTAATTGTGAGAAAGAAGCTAGTTTTTTAATATACTCGCTAGGGAATTAACATGAATATGCCGAGATACATTATTGCAGGAGGTGCTACTTTAGCCATCCATGCTGCTCTGCTGTTTGTTGTCCCAGAAAATAAAGCGATAGCAATGCCTTCTGGGGCAAATACGACATCCGTTTCTATTAATTTTTTAGCGCCTTCTGTAGCACAGGCAAAAGCATTGCCAGAAAAAAGTGTGACGACAGAGACTCCTGATCCTATAAAAAAGATATCACCTGAGGTTACGCCCCCAAAAACAACCCCAAAAATGATAAAAGAAGCACCGAAGAAAGTTAAAAAACAGCTTAAAAAAGATATTTTAAAAATAGAAAAAAAGATATCGGAACACGTAATGGAGACAAAATCGCAAGATAAACCCAAAAAAGTTGTAAATAAACCGACAGAACAAGAGCCTGAAATTCAGTCTCAAGCCCCTCAAAAAGGGGTCAATAACAAACCGCTGCTGATTAATATTCCTTCTTTTCTCTCTCGGCCGACTCAGCCTCGATATCCGAGGATGGCGCGTCGGCGTGGTATTGAAGGTGTGACGACATACGAAGTTTGGTTGGACGAAAATGGTAGCCAAATCAAACAAATTCTAATTTCGTCATCGGGAGAATTACTACTAGACAAAGCGGCACTTAATGCCATCAAACGGTGGAGATTTTCTCCTCATACAATCAATGGCAGGGAAGTCGCTCACCGTGTAAAAATACCTGTTCGTTTTAAATTGGATCTATAATGGAAAATATTGATAATCTCCAAGAACAACTTGGCCCTATAATGAAACACATTAATCATCTCCAAGAACAACTTGGTCCTATAATGGAACTTATTAATAATCTTCAAGAACAACTTGGCCCTATGACTTGGCCATTATTAATTTGCTCCCTGCTTACAGTAATGATCATCACTGAAAGACTCTTTCAAGTAATGATTAGTTTCGGTGTAGGTAAAAGAGATATTCGTCGAAAACTGTCTCATATATCACCAACTAATGCTTCTGCCATTGACTCTTTGGTTGAAGATTTCGGTCGTCGCCGTCCTCTGCTTTATAAAGGTGTTGCGATGTTATTGGTTCACCATTCTTTTTCAAAAACACTACGTGAAGACGCTGCAAATATGTGGCTACAAGAAAAACAGCATCAATTACATTCTGGACTACGATTACTTACTTTAATTGGTGTTATTTGCCCTCTTTTGGGATTGTTAGGCACGGTTCTAGGTCTAATAGATATGTTTAAAGGCGTCGCAGCAGCGACAAGCGCTATCACACCTAGCGATTTAGCTGATGGTTTAGGACTGGCGATGCGAACTACCGCTGCGGGACTTGTTGTCGCTCTACCTGCCATTGCTGGTGCACAACTTTTAGGACTTTGGGCTGATCGACTTATCGCGAAGTTAGAGCACACTCTCAATTATGTGAACCTGTGGTTAGAAGGTTTTTCTATGCTACATACTTTACCGAAAAAACTAATTCTAGTTGATGAACAACTAAAAAAAGTTGAATCACTATGATCAAAGTATCACAGCATAGATCAAGCA
>JABSRY010000488.1 GCA_013214985.1 Hyphomicrobiales bacterium | reverse complement strand
AATGTTAGCTGATCTAACATAATGCCAGCACGCAAATATTTTTTTGTTGGCCTGAATATTTGCTCTAACATTCTATGTGCCATTTGACTTAAAAATATTGTGCTATCTGTTCCATTGTCAAAATTATATCTACAAGAATAGTTATTTCCATTTTTTCCATATCCTTCAGTGGCCTGAATGAATATGGTCATATTTTTTGCAACCAGATTATTTTTTCTTAATTTGGTTGCCGCATGGCCGCAATATTTAGCGAGTGCTTCATCAATTTCAGATTGATTATATAATTTCTTACCAAACATTCTGCTCACAATAATGGTTTTGGGAGTAGGGGCGGTTTCAAAATCAATACATGGCTCGCCTCTAAGCTCCCTGACGGTGCGCTCCAACCCAACATTATAAAGTTTACGTACCCAACGGTTGGAGGCCTCACTCAATTGCTTTGCGGTATATATGCCATGAATATTTAGCTTTTTGGATAATTGACGGCCAATGCCCCAAATGTCAGAAATATCAAAGTTTGAAAGAATATAGTCCGTATATTTTTAGGGCATAATTCACAAACGCCTGAAGGTTTGTTTTTGCCAATTTTATTGGCAACTTTCGCGAGTGTTTTTGTAGGTGCAATGTCAATAGAAACGGGCATCTTAACCCAATCCAAAACTGATTTTCTTATTTGACAGGCGAGGGCGTATCGATCAGATAGCCCATTCATGTCTAACCAGGCTTCATCAATTGAGTAGACTTCGATATTTGTCGTATATTCTGCCAATATAGCCACAATGCGCTCGGAAATGGAATGGTACAGCGCGTAATTACTGCTAAACACAGTTATGTTTTTGAGCCTTGCTAACTCTTTGATTTCGAAATATGCCGCACCGCGCTTAATACCATGCTTTTTTGCTTCATTTGTTAAAGCAATTACGCAACCATCATTATTAGATAAAACAACGATCGGGACATTGATTAAATCGGGCCTGAATATCCGCTCACAACTCGCATAAAAACTATTGCAAACATTTACGGTGTTCCACAATATGAGAAATTACAACACCAAATATTTTGAGTTCATCACCATCATTAAATCTGATTGGCTCATATTGCGGGTTATCTGCTTTGAGATAAATTTGTTGTTTATTTTTAAATAAACGCTTGCACGTAAGGTCATTATTGATAGTCGCGACCACTATGTCATTATGTCGTGGGGTTTCTTTACAATCGACTAACAATAGAGAATTGTTAGCAATAGTTTTTTCCATACTATCCCCGTTTATTCTCATTAAGAAGGTGGCGTTAGGGCTTTTAATAAGATCATTAAGATCAAACTCACTTTCTGCAAAATCTTGAGCTGGGCTAGGAAACCCGCCACTTACGGGCGAGTCTATGAATTTTAGAACCAAGGGCTTGTTTTTTGAAATCAAGCCTAAGTTTTGAATGTTAGATACAATAGTCATATAAGAACAAATAAAGAACATACATTAGATTGTCAACTCTTCTACAAAAGTATAAATAATAAATTCAATATATATTTTGAATTATTTATTTAATTTAAGGTAAAACGCTTTAGTAGCGTTTTGCATTGAATAAATGTAGCTGCTTGCACTTATAATTAGCCATGCTTGCACTTATCCGTGTTTTGTGCTCGAATTATTTGCGACTATCGAGATGCTTAAACCCAAATTAAGTGCGACTATGCTCGAATTAACTGCGACGCGCTTGCAATCATCGGGTTATGTTCACATTAAATGCGACTATAAATAACGGGCTTATTAAGCAATATATCTGAAGAAAAATAGGTTATTTTTCGTTAAATTCTTTTAAAGATATGTCTTGTGAGCCATGTAATACGCGAGTTACGACAATCCTATCTTTATGTGAATAATAGTATATGCATCTTTTACGATACGGAAAAGCTCGCAGTCCTTTGCACACATGGTCACGAGGCGAACCCGTAAAATCAACCGATACAATCCATTCAATTTTACTGTGAATGTCTTCAACAAATTCGATTGCTACCTCGATACTTTCTTCTGCAATATAGAGGAAGATTTCCGTTAAATCTTCTCTTGCGGTTGCCGTGATAATTAGTTCTTTTTGTTTAATCGCTCAAGTCCCCGCTTTACAACATCGTTTGTTAATTCTTGTGCATTTTCATATTTGAACAAATTATTATTTTCAATGTCAGCATCCCCGACAGCAATTAACCCGCGCAAGCTCTCTAGGCGAGTTTCGTAATCTTCTAACATACGCAAGCCAGCCCGCACAACCTCACTTGCATTGTTAAAACGCCCCGCCTTAATCTGCTGAGATATAAACGTTTCGTAGCGGTCGCCGACAACGTATGAACTTCTAGCATTTGCCATAATTATAATACCTTTCCTTAATTTTAATTATAACATGAAGTATGAACAGTTCATACTTATTTGATTTTTTATAAACTATCCATCAATTTCTTATGATATTGGAAGGAGGCAAGTTGGGTCAGCGGGCGTATCTTGCCCAAGAAACGGAGGGTTGTTTTACATTGTTAGAGCAACTAGAATCTGACCAAAATATAAGGATTTTTTTGTCTTAATACCCTGTCAAAATTTCGGCTCTGTCGCAAAAATTTTTGAAGGTTATTTTTTTGTAATTAAACACCAAGTTTTAGTGTCTATTTAACATAAAAT
>JABSRY010000487.1 GCA_013214985.1 Hyphomicrobiales bacterium | reverse complement strand
ATTATCGCGCTTGTTGCACTATATCGCCCAGGCCCGATGGATAATATTCCAACTTATATTGCCTGTAAACATGGTGAAAAAGCGCCAGATTATTTGCACCCCAAACTGGAAACAGTGCTTAAAGAAACCCACGGCGTTATTATTTACCAAGAGCAGGTAATGCAAATTGCTCAAATCCTTTCGGGCTATTCTTTAGGCGGGGCGGATTTGTTACGCCGTGCAATGGGTAAAAAGAACCAAGAAGAGATGGATCGCCAGCGTATTATCTTTAATGAAGGCGCGGTAAAAAATGGCGTAAAAGAAGCAAAAGCCAATTATATTTTTGATTTGGTAAATAAATTTGCCGGTTATGGTTTTAACAAATCTCATGCTGCCGCCTATGCATTGGTTGCGTATCAAACGGCATATTTAAAGGCCAATTACCCTGTCGAATTTATGGCATCTCTTATGACGCTCGATATGGGCAATGTCGAAAAGTTGCAAGTGTTCAAGCAGGAATGTGAACAAATGGGTATCGAAATTTTGCCGCCTGACATTAATAAATCAGGCGTCGATTTTTTGGTCGAAAACGGTAATATTCGCTATTCTCTCGCTGCACTTAAAAATGTTGGCACTCAAGCAGTCGAATCAATTGTTACGGCGCGTAAAAGTGTAGGCAAGTTTAAAAATATTGCCCATTTTGGTGAAAACTTAAACACCCGCCATGTCAATAAACGTGCGCTAGAAAATATGATAAAAACTGGCGCATTCGATAAGCTAAACCCAGATCGCGCACGGCTGTTCAATGGCCTAGGCTCCATCATGGCATTTGCAAGCAAAAGCCAAGCCGATAAAGATGTCGGTATGATAGATATGTTCGCATCGATGGACGATAGCAACCCCGCTGCCGAAAAATTACCTCTACCCAAAGCTAAAGCTTGGACAAATATAGAAATTTTGGAATTCGAAAAAAAGGCAGCTGGCTTTTATATTTCTGGTCATCCGCTTGACGATTACCAAACACTACTAAAACAAATGAAAATCATTTCTTGGGATCAATTTTGTCATAACGTACTTTCCGGTGGTAAAAAGAACGCAAAACTGGCCGCAACCATTACGTCAAAACAAGAAAAAATCTCAAAAAAAGGTAATAAATTTGCTTTTATCGGCCTATCAGACGCCAGCGGACAATATGAGGCGGTCATGTTTGGCGATGTGTTCGAAAATTGCGAAGAACATTTAACCCCAGGCACATTGGTAATTGTTAACATTGGCGCAGATCTAGATGGCGACCAAATTAGACCAAGAATAAATGGTGTCGAACCGCTAGAGCGGCAGGCAAGCAAGTCATTGCAATCCAGCCTAAAAATTTATTTGGAAGGCAAAGGCACTATCGACTACGTCAAACAACAGCTAGAAGTTGGTGGCAAAGGTGAGGTGTCCTTGGTCGTAACCAGTGAAGATAAACAATTTGAAGTAGAAATTTTGCTAAAAGGGCAGTATGTAATATCATCAGAACGCATTGCTGCTATCAAGTCCCTACCGCAAGTGCAAAATATAATACAAAATTAGAACCGAGCGGAACCTGCATGTTACAAAATATTAATAATGTCAAAAAGGCGGATTTAGGTCACATAATTTTATCCAACTTGTCTCACAGTTATGGTGCAAAAAAAATTCTAGATAATATTTCATTCTCAATAAAAAGAGGCGAAATTATATGTCTATTAGGCAGTTCAGGCAGTGGTAAATCGACATTATTGCGTCTAATAGCAGGGGTTGAGACGCTTAAATCGGGCAGCATTACAATTGATGACAAAACCATTGTTGATGAAAATATTTTTGTACCACCCGAAAAACGCAAAATAGGTATGGTTTTTCAAGATTATGCGTTATTTCCGCATTTAACGGTTTTAAAAAATATTATGTTCGGGCAGGGGCATAACGGCAATGTTACGCGCCAAACAGCGCTTAAACAACTGGCCTATATTGGCTTGTCAGAATATGCAGATAGCTACCCAAATACATTATCGGGCGGGCAACAGCAAAGGGTTGCTTTGGCACGTACTTTGGCAACCGAGCCATCTATTCTATTGTTAGATGAGCCATTTTCGGGGCTGGATCTGCATTTAAGGGAAGATTTAAGAATAGAGACAAAAAAGCTGATTAGAGAAAATAATATCAGCGCGATTTTTGTAACGCATGATGCGGAGGAAGCCCTCTATTTGGCAGATACGATTATTCTACTAAATAATAGCAAAATTGAACAAATCGGTAGCCCTGATGATCTTTTAAGCAAACCATCTACCGCATTTGCAGCCCACTATTTGCGCCGATATAATGAAGTTGATGTCGAGGTTGTTGATAATATGGTCATATCTCCGTTTGGCAATTTTGAAATAGATAAGTTATGCTGCTGTTCTCAAACCCTACTAAAAAAAGACCATGGCAAAGCAAAATTACTAATTGCCGAAAATGACATTCATCTTGAAACGCATGATGCGCCCGACAAGTTCGATCATCAAATATTAGTAGAAATTGCCGAAATAAACTCTTATAGCGAATTTTCAGAGCTGCACCTGAAAGTCGAGGGATTAAAGCAACATTTGATATTAAGGACAAGCCTCCGAGAAAAAAATACTATTGTTGGTGATAAATATCATGCCCATTTTAATTATAAAATCCTAAG
>JABSRY010000486.1 GCA_013214985.1 Hyphomicrobiales bacterium | reverse complement strand
ATTATAAAGCGCAATGCAGATGCAGCGTGTCTATGTGCCCCAGCTCTTTCACCAGGTTTCATCACTTGAAGACCCGAAAACAACCAACCACAAGCAGCATTAAATTCTGTTCTTTTTGGGTTTTTTAAATAAACAACACGACGACCCGCATCTTCTGGGCGCACCAAATCAATGGCGCGTAAAACCTGTGATCTTAAATCAGAATAACGCCATAACATCGGGTCTGACGAAGGGCGAGGCTCCCAAGGTTCAATTGAATTAGCAACTGTCCATAATGCGCCCGTATCAAGTTTTTGCAAATCTTCATAATAATCTAGCAATTCTTGGTTGTCTTTAACGCGTGCTCTGCCGAGTTGGTCATCACTTCTATTAGTCATTTTAATCTCCTTCACTTATTCTCGGTTATATTTAAAGCAGGGTTTGTGTCTGCATCTGCTAAATCATTCAAATTAGGTTGAATGGGCTCAGTAAATGTAAGGGGTGATTGGGCATTTTGGTTTAAATGCAAGCTGAAAATATCAAACCGATTATAATGCCCTACAATATCGTGCATTTGTTTAGGCTGTATACATTTATGCAAATCAATATCGGCATACACAATGCCTTCATCGTCAATTAATTCATCACCCACAGAGCGGCCATCTGGGCCAATGATACCAGAATATGCACTAGATTTTCTCTCCAATAATTCACGAGCATCAGGGCGTATTTTTTCCATTTCCCTAATAATCTCTTCGGAAACCGTTGAAGTTGCTACAATGGTAAAAACTTTACCCTCAAAGGAATGTGACATGGCTCTTAGTTTTATAGCTTCGGCCATATCATAACCTTTGGGTGCTACAGGTAGTGAAATGTAGCAGGCGGTGTGAATTAGCTCTCCTTGTGCAAGCAAGCTAAATCGAGCGAGGGTGTTGGTGTTTTCGCCGCAAGCTAAACCACCAAGTGGGCCAAGATCAGTATCGTATACCTTTAAGCTAGAGCCATCGCCACCCGTCCAGGTTAACTTTTCTGCCCAAGTTGGCACCAATTTTCTATGCTTGCCTATTATCTGGCCTTTTGAATCAATAAATACCAAAGTGTTATACAATACCCCAAGCGATATTGGGGAGCGTTCATTAACGCCGATAACTACATAAGTTTTGTTGGCCGCTGCGGCGGCGCAAACCACCTCTATCTCAGGCCCAGGAACAAAAATTGATGACAAGACAAGCTTTTCAAACCATTCGCTGCCAGTTATCGGATCGGTGATCCAATTCCAATATGGGTATCCTGGTACATAAACCTCAGGAAAAACAACCAGCTTTGCGCCATTCCTTGCCGCTTCGTTAATGTGATCAGTAGCCTTTAAAACCGTTGCCGAAGCATCTAAAAAAACTGGGCTAGATTGAATTGCTGCCGCTTTAAATTGAGTAAGTTTCATTTCATAAATCCATTGTTTGATTTTCACGCTCGTTTATAAATTTTGTAATCTGCTCAAAAACAAATTCTGGCCAACAACTTGGTCGCCCCTCATCATTGACATGCACTAAGGTTAAAGAACTTAAAAATCGGATATGATTATCGCATTGCGCAGTAATATTTATATTGCAGCTGGTTCTTCCAATTTTTTGAGGCTCAAGACAAATATCCAAAATATCACCATGCCTGCTCGCAGCAGGAAATTTAATAGAGATTTCAACGGTCGGAACGCCGTTCGTTTTATGTATGGTTTCAAAAGGGTATTTCAAAGCGTCTCTAAAGAACACTTGTACTAAATCGTTTATCATTTCAAAATAACGAGGGTAGAATACAATTCCAGCAGGGTCACAATGTTTGAATAAAACTTTTTGTGTGATACAAAATGCCACTTTAAACTCCAATATATTTATTTGATATTTCTGGCGTAAGTGACCGCATATCACCCTGCCAGACGTTAGAACCACGCTCCAAAATAACGGCCCTATCTGCCACTTGATTAAGCTCTTTTAGTGATTTATCGACAATGAGAATTGATATATTCCCCTCTAATTTTAGCCGATTAATCGCATCCCAAATTTCTTGCCTAACGATAGGTGCCAAACCTTCAGTGGCTTCGTCCAGAATAAGTAATTTTGGGTTAGTCATTAGCGCACGCCCAATAGCCAGCATTTGTTGCTCGCCACCAGATAGCGTCGAACTCGATTGATTTCTCCGCTCATCCAGCCTAGGAAAAAGTTCAGTAACTTTTTTAAAATCCCAATCCCCAGTTTGTGCAGCAACAATTAAGTTTTCATAGACCGTCAAATTAGGAAAACATCGCCGACCTTCAGGAACCAGTCCAATACCAAGTTGCGCAACTTTGTGCGAAGGCAATAAACTACAGGATGTACCATTAAATTCAATGTCACCATTTTTGTAATTAAGCATTTTACATATAGATTTAATCGTCGTACTTTTACCCATGCCGTTACGCCCAAGAAGCGCAACAACTTCACCTTCATTAACGTTTAAACTCACATCAAAAAGAGCCTGTGCTGACCCATAATATGCGGCAATATTAGAAACTTTAAGTAAACTCATCCTATTCTTCCTCACCTAAATAAGCGCGGCGAACATCAAGGTTTGAACGAATTTCGTCTACCGTTCCACTGGCAATAATTTCACCATAAACCAAAACAGAAATCCTATCCGCTAAAGCAAATACGGCATCCATGTCAT
>JABSRY010000485.1 GCA_013214985.1 Hyphomicrobiales bacterium | reverse complement strand
GATTTCAGGATCGTAAATTTCACAAATCACCTCTACCACTTCTTCTCCTATTTTTTGTAATTCTTCCTGTGTTTTCATTTTATTTATTTTGGTAGGCCAAGGCATATAATTTCATTTCTTTTATCATGGAAACTAATCCATTGGCACGAGTTTGAGAGAGCTGTTCTTTTAGCCCAATCTCATCAATAAATGTTAGATTTGCCTTTGCTATTTCTTCTGCTTGCTGATTGGAAAGAACTCTTATTAAAATAGCAACAATTCCTTTAGTGATAATGGCATCACTATCAGCAGTGTATGTAATTATTCCATTCTTGTGTTCGGCATTAAGCCAAACTCTACTCTGACAGCCTTTTATTAGATTCTTCCCTATCTTGAGTTTATCATCAATCATTGGGAGGGTTTTCCCCAATTCAATAATGTATTCGTATTTCTCCATCCAATCCTCAAACATATCGAACTCTTCAAAAGAGCCTTCATCAAGTAATAACTCAATGCGCTCTCGGGCGGTTAATTTGCCCTTTTTATGTTGATTATCGATGCGTCTTTGTCCACCGCCTAAGCGGGCATTTTTACGACGTTGTTCAAGTTGGTCTAAAATGTCCTGCATAACATACCTAAATAGTTGAGATTTTCAGATTATTCGCTCAATTGTGAAGCTAGCACTATTTAAAGTAAAGTGAATATAAGTTAAAAGTATTAGTTAACCTACAAAAAGTTAATTATACCATACGTTGGCGTATGTTTCTGTTAATAACTCAGTTGAAGCTATCTAGGTTACGATTTTAAAAGGTCAAGATAATCACAAAAAGATCCAATTTCGTCTAATTTGAAAGTTCTAATTTCTTTGCCTTCGTCATCTTCGCCCCATTGGCTAACTTGCCAATCCTCATCTACAAAAGCGGCTTTGTTGACGCCTTCTTTACTAATAATTTTTGCATTATAGGCAAGGGCAATTAGCAGCGACCCGCATGAAGTGGTCAGTAGATATAAGGCAGATAATTGGTGTGCACTCATTGCGCTAATTATACTAGAATATTGTTCTAAAATTTTTACATCTTGCGTTACGTGGCTAATACCATAGGTTATTTTATATTTTACTTGCCATTCATTTTCTGCCCAATGGATGATCGAGTTCCAATGCTGCTCTTGTAATTCAAGTAATTTTGCAGGGTTATCTTGTTGATAGAATAATAGGTCAGTTTCTCCAAAGCGTACCATTTCTTCTACAATATGCGCCTTATTGGGTGCGGTTTTTTCAATTGCAGAGTTTGCAGTTTTAGTCAGCGGTAAATGGTCAGGGTTAATAAACTCACCCAAATTGTTCCATTCGTTGCAAATAGCTTTTGCAAGCTGTTCGGTTGGCAATAATAATATGCTTTTTAACGGGGTTTTTAGCGGGCGGCCATCTAAATTTATCACATAACCAACCTCAGCTTTTGATTCGGAATATTCAGCTAACTTGAAGAATTTTTTAGGGAATTTTCTTTTGAATTGTTGCTTAACGTCTTCTTGAATCGCATCTGTATCAATATCACCCATCGGTAAATAATCAAAAATTGTGGTTGGGTTGGGTTTGTTATCTTGATTGGTCATTTTATATCCAAATATTCAAAAATATGTTTGGTTAATTGGTCGAAATTTTCGACTATAATATCTGCCCCTGCTGATAGCATTATATTTTGACTATGGTAACCCCAATTAACGCCAATAGCATGAATGCCAGCACTTTTTGCCATTTCCATATCATAACTGGTGTCGCCAATCATCACCGTATTTTGCTTGTCTACGCCCGCGTCTTTAATCGCCCGTAAAATCATATCTGGGTTTGGTTTTGATATGCATTCAGTTGAGCAATAGGTGGTGAAAAACTTATCGGATAAGTTAAATTCATCTAAAAAGGCATCAACACCTCTGCGGCTTTTGCCTGTTGCAATGCCTAATAACAGTTCATCTTTTACATGAAGTTTATCTATGGCTTCTAGTGCGCCTTCATATATGGGTGATGCGTTTTTCTTACTTATTCTTGCTTTAAAAAAATAGTCTTTGTAAGATTGTTCGATGTCTTGAGAATATGAGTCCGAAATATCACTTAATTCATTGAAATTACTTATGATTTTTATAATTGCTTGCGGTAAAGATAGACCAATAATATCCATAATTTGGCGATTAGTTGGCTTTGGATATTTGTTAGATACAAAAGCAAATTGCATGGCGTCAACAACAGAATGGGCGCCATCGACTAATGTGCCGTCGAGGTCAAAAATTACTAATTTGGGTTGCATAATATTACTTTTTATAAATGATTGAATAAATGCATTATTAATGAATAGAATTTAAATTACCTAATTATATTTACACCGATTTTCTTTTACGCTCTAAATATGTGGCATAACCCGTTAACCCAGCTAACAATAATGCCAATGCATACCATGTAAGTGCATAGTATATATGGGTGTTTCTAAATTTTAGCTTGGTTAGGCCTGCTATTGGCGCATTGCTATCTGTCGGTTTGATAAACGGTTTATCTTCGTCTATATAAAAAGGTGCAACATTTTGTAATTTATGTTGTTTGGCCATTGCTGCAATATCATGGTTATACCATAGGGCTTTATCTGGTATAGCCTAACGCCTTTAAAATGATTACACTGATATAATGACCTATTCTGTTGATTTTCGCCGC
>JABSRY010000484.1 GCA_013214985.1 Hyphomicrobiales bacterium | reverse complement strand
CAACCCAATGACTGGTCAGTGAAAAGTGTAGCTTAAATCAATACTAAATCTGTCGCAGATTTGGGGACCACCTCATAACTTCATTCTAATACCAATCTATAGATAGCTTTGCGTATCCTAACTTGGTTCTTGAAAGGTGTCTACTAGGACATGCCTTTAGATATGCGCACAACAGCGCATTCCATGCATATGCTACTAGCCACGCGCATGTTATCCAGTTTTTTTCATCATTCATCTTTAGATCGCGCTCACTGAAATACGGGGTGCTTCAAAACATTATACAACCAGCTGACTTTGGCGCTCTGGAAGTCTCCTTTATACGTTCTTACGGCTACGCCCTTTTCACTGTTAGCATATTTACGGCCGATAGAGAGTATCTTTAGGTACGTGTGCATATCCTCAAAACTATATGCTAACAATACCAGCTGTTTAGATATTTTTAATTAATAAACGCTGACCCCAGACAAATCTTCTTTTTTGCAACGCCTATATATGGGTTAGAAATTATTTATTAGAAGCATTTTTTCTGCTTTAGATGAAATTCCATAGGAACATTCCTGCGACTGCTCTGGAAGTCTCATTTATACGTTCATACGGGCTGCGCCCTATTCACTGTTAGCACTTGCGTGCGCAGCAACGCATTCCATGCTTATGCAGCTAGCCTCCGCGCGTTAGCCAATCTTTTCCCTTAACTCAAGCCTTTAATCGCGCTCTCTGAAATACTGGGATTCTTAGAGTTCAAATATTTGTTTTGAGCTTAACACCTTAAACTATCCATATAATCATTATAATCTTCAAGTTCATCGACATCATTTAGTGTCTCTATATAGGCGATTTGGTGGGGGGGGATGTTGTTTGTGGTATCGGCTAGGGTGTGTTGGGTTGACCATCTTACATTATCAAACAGCTTTGTAATTTTAGGGCTGCTGCGTTGGCCTACTAGCCAATATCCGCCATCGTCAGATGCGCCAAAGCATGTTTTTTTGCGGCCTAATGCTTTAAAACCGTTTATAATATGATGTTGCTTTATATAAGGGATATCAGAGCCGATAATTAATATATTTTTCCCTTTATAGGCCTTTGCCACATGTTCAAAAACATGCTGCATTCTATCCCCCAAATCGCCCTGCCCTTGGTCAAAAACATTAACATTGCCATAGCGCGACCAAAACCGATCATCGACCGATGCCTTGGGCGTTGTCGCAATATGCAGTTTAAATTTGCTCGATTGCCCAAAGCGTAGCATTAAGTTTTTTAAATTATTATTAAAAAACTTATAGGCATTCATATTGCCAATTTCGGCGGCTAAGCGGGTTTTAACGCGGCCCATGCTTGGGCGCTTTGCCATAATAATTAAATGATTTTTCATAGGCCTATTTATAATATGTCTTTGCAATTTCTTTGGGGTCTTTGCCCATTTTATATACCATTAAATATTTAAAGTTTCGCAATATACGCTTTATATAGCCTGCTTCATATTTATTAGCCGAGGTAACCAACTTACTATTGAGCATTATCAAGTTTTTGCGGCCAATATGGGCCTTTATGCGCTCAATAAACTCCACATCCTCCATTAAGGGCAAACTACTAAACCCGCCAATTTCTTCATATAATTCGCGGCTGATTAACAAGCCCTGATCGCCATAGGGCAAGGCAAATATCTTGCATCTTAAATACACGCCAAAACTAACAATTTTAGCAGCTAAGGTTTTATCATCAAACGCATGCCTAAAATAGGCGCATTTTCTTGCATTCGCTTCGTCATTAATAAACACGTTTAATTCGGCATCCCAGCCATCTTCTAAAATAGAATCATCATGCAAAAACAACAACCATTCCGCTTTAGCATAAATTACACCAATTTTAAATTGCAAACCGCGGCCTTTTGGCGTTCTAACAAAATCGGCTCCAACCTCATCGGCTATATCTTCGATAATATCGCTGCTGCCGCCATCTGCAAATATTACTTGCTTAATTAACCCGCCAGATATGGCTTCAACAAGGCAGTTAAGCGTCGGCATAATTCTGCCAGCACTATTAAAGCATGGTATTAATATCGTTAGTTTTTTACGCATATTTAAACTTAATCCATCGACAACCATAATAAAAGCTTAACCTTTCATTTACCATAAATCAATAGTTTTCCCTATTTGTTCTATTTTTGTTCTTGCTTTGAACTTGTAATTAATCTATACCTATCCTTGTTACAAAATACACATACACAAAATAAAAGCCAATAACATTATAAGGAGAAAAGCCAACATAGTTCAATATAAATCAATTTGATAACTTTTTATTGCCGTATTCAGTTATCCATCCGCTTACCAAGCTTTATATTGAATTTTCATACCGTATCGGGCTACCACATCCATTTCATCGCTCGATACAATACTCTACTCAGCTAGGGCTAACCCCCTACCCAATAGCGCGTTATGTTTATGGTTTTGCCCAAAACATGCGGGCTTTTGGGTCGTTAAAAATTGCTTATGCTTGCATAAGCCCTAGGAGTTGCAAATAGATATCCCCCTTTCCCGAAAAAAAGACCTGTGATTATATTTGCAATTCCGCCCCTTTAAGCTAATTTGTTATAAACAAATATGGCTTTATATTGAGGTAGTCCCCAATAATGAGACAGTGACTTAAGCTACAAATTTTGCTTGACTGGTCTATAACCAGACGAGGAAAT
>JABSRY010000483.1 GCA_013214985.1 Hyphomicrobiales bacterium | reverse complement strand
GCTCTTTTTTTGCAACCGCTGGCGTTGCCTTACGCGGCCAGAACTTAGTTAAAGCGACCTCTGTTGCAAAGTTTTTAAACTTCGCTTCTAATTTTGCTGCATTAGTAATATTCATTTTTTCGGGCAAAATAATTTGGTTGGTTGGCGCCATAATGATTATTGGGCAAATATTAAGTGGATATTTAGGTTCATTAGCAGTTGTTAACGGTGGGACTAAATACATTAGACCCTTGATAATAGTCATGAGTTTTGCAATGACAGCCAAATATTTATATTCAGTTTTGGTATAAACATTACTATTTTATCTTTATATTGGAAAACTTTAAAATAATTTTTGACAAGGCCAAACATTCACCCTATACACCACACATCAAGACGCGGTAACGACATGTTACTAGCATTCGCCGGTTTAGCTCAGTTGGTAGAGCAACTGATTTGTAATCAGTAGGTCAGGAGTTCGAGTCCCCTAACCGGCACCATTTAACCCAATGATTTCATTGGGTTTTTTTGTTTGTGCCATTGGACAAAAAGAGAACAAGCGCGATGTGGTAGACTTTTAGAGACGTCTACCGGTAGACTTTTGGTTAAAAATGTAGCGCGTTTTGACCTTTTGGAACTATCGGTTCGATCTTTAGCATTTTGCTTTTTTATCAATTTCCAGTTTAATGTTGCGTAATGCGGCTAATATTGCCTCACCATCATGCTTTAATTCTGGGCCACGCAGCAATACAGTTGCATCTTCACTTTCCATGTTTGCAACAGTCCCAAACATTTCTTCAATCATGCCACGTATCATTAAAACTACTGACACATTATCCATGGCAATTTTTTGCCATGTTGCCTCTGTTTTAATATTGGGTTGGTGCATAAACGGCTCTCACTTTATTACGATTTTTAATACACATATCCAGTGACGCTTTAAAGTAAATTGCAGCCTTTTCAGGGCTCAAACACTTTAACCTATATTGGTAATTTACTTTATCACTTTCAGCCTTAAGTGCGTGCTTGCCGCAATGCCTCATTTCAATCAAAAGCATCCTATAATCAGCCTGTTCCATGGTCTTCATATAGGATGGATTATCCACCTTACAATCAAAATAATCATAGATGGTTTTCTGCACACGAGCTTCTAATTTTTGATAGTCAGGTAGTTGGGCTTTAATGGGTGACGGCATATCACCTAAATATGCCTCACTCATATCGTGGCATAAGGCAATCATTTCAGTTTCTAGACTATCAAGCGGGGAATAATCGCATGGTTGAAGCCTAGAAATATGTTCCATAACATGTGTTGAATGCTCGGCTACTGAATAGTGTAAATCAAGGCTTAATGGCATTAACCCATTAAAACGAAACTGACGCGCCAAACCAACAACAATATCTTCAATTCGAATCATATCTTTAGTAAAGTTATTCAAGTCAATATAGTTACCATTTTTGACTGTTTCTACGATGATTGGAGTGTTCTTATCCATTATATTTCTTTCTTTTAGTCTATTCATAATTTAAAACTTTGCGTTGGTACTGATATTTCACATAAACAGGCTTTCTTGACTCTTTTTTAACTCTAACTTATAAATAGAACAAAGTATGAACTAATATTTGGAAAGGAAATCAATTATGTCTAAACGCGGCGCGCAATATGGAAAGGTTGATGGTCCAAAACAATTCTTTGTCTGTCAAACATTTGATGAAAAAACAATGAGTGGTGTAACTTATATCGTCAAACTTGATATCTTTCATTTAAGAGATATGCGGCAAGCCATACGTAAAGCAGAAAAAGAAGTCGAAAATTGCCGTGCAGTTGGTGCAATGGCGTATTCAATTACTGTTGATGAAGGGGCTGGCGAATATAGTGAATTGGAAGATGTAACTAAATTTGGTAGTACACCTTCCTCGGATGATTTCTAGCAGCTATTTAGCAACCTTAGAGCGTACAGCGGCATCCTTACTTTCTAATAATTTACGCAATGCGACACTGGTTTCAGCATTTGACGGCAATGACTCGGCCATTTGAATAGCCAAATCTCCATATGGTTTTGATATTTTGTGCAAATGCTCTGGCAGATGGCCATAAGCAAAATATTGCATAATTGGGTATAGCTTATCTTGAGTTTGTTCTTTTTGATTATTCATGGGTTTTCCGTTAATTTTGACAGGGCAATAATAGTCATGCCCTGCCTTAGTTATTTGGTTATTATTAGCCGTGGTTTATCGGCTAATTAACAAGTTTAAATGGACTTACTATAATGGATGGCTCTACATAGACAGGTTGACTGCCGCCTTTGCCATCATTACATAATATCCAAGTGGCACTTAAAGCATCAGGCATAAATAGACCATTAGGTTCAGCTTGTGGTATCGTTAGGGCTGCTCCATTATGGCCCCATTTAGCCTTAACCGGGTTAACATACTGTACCGCATAAGGAAGACCGTAACCTAAGCTTTCACATAACAAATGTTTATTGCCGTTCATATCAACGGTATAAGCATAAGTCACTAAGCTCGCATCATCGCGCAACTACATGATATATTTAGCAAGCCGCTTTTCAGAAAAGTTCTTAATGTTCGGCATGCCAATTTGATCATTTGCTTGTTGTACAAGTTTTTCAGTAGCAACTCGTTGTCGTTCATCACTAGTTTTTGCTTGTGGTTGGCAGGCCACAAAGGCCATTCCTAATAGGCAGAT
>JABSRY010000482.1 GCA_013214985.1 Hyphomicrobiales bacterium | reverse complement strand
AAGGCTTTTGGAAATCCCCATGCAAAGCTAGATATCGCATAACAAGCCTCATCGTCTATTGGTCGGCCAGCCTTATCTACGATAATTGATGCAATCGCGGCATATCCATTATTTGTGCACTGATCGGGCCTATTATCAGTAAAGACATTTAAAAGTGCCTCATATGCTGGCGGCAAACTAATTGAACCCAATATAATTTCATATACGATCTTTTTACTTTTACGTGATTTTTCTCCCTTTACCCAAGGTAATTCAGAATTTGATATTAAAATTATTTGTTTATTTGGTCCTGTTGCGAAATCAGATTTTCTTTTAAACGTTCTAGGTGACAATACTTCTAACGCCGTCCATGCATGTAATACATTTTGGGGTTGATTTGTAACATCAGGTTTTTTCATCCGAACATATTCTTTTACCACGGGCTTCATTCGTTCGGTTTCTATGAAACTTTCTTCCGTTTGGGCTTGAACCGGTTCTTCATTTTTTGTTTTTACTTTGACAGTAGATGCTACAAAAATTTCAACTTTAGCCTTTAATTTTTGTGATCGTTGAGTGGATCGAAACCCAAGTTCTAACAAAATTATATTATTTTGTGAGCTATTGTCGCTTTCATTTTTGAAAATTTCTTCTAAGTCTTTAATCGAAGTATTCTTCTAAGTCTTTAATCGAAGTATTAAAGTATTTCCTGTTATTCATAAACAATGTACCAGTAAGTTTTCGGATCAATAATTATTAAGTGCAATATAGCTAAATTTATATGAAATGTAATAAAAACAATTCAAACACATATAAATATGACAACTAAGTTAATCTGGTACATAAAATGAAATTATAGCTTTTATTCGGCTTTACTAAAACACTTAATTAAATCGTCATGTTCTATATGAATGGGTTTTATAATCGTAGGCAACGACATTCTGCATTGGCTTGGAAAAACCCCTTGGTTTTTAAACATGTCGCTGCTTAAATGAGGACATGGCGCAGCATAAAAGCGTAACATGACCATTATGTTGCCTGTATTCCACAGTTTCAAAGGGTTTGAGAAATAACTTCGTTGGATAGTACTGCAATTAACATTGGGTCTTTGACTGGTGGTTTGGTTGCAGCTCTAACAGGCGCTGATGTGAATGTTGGTGCTTCCGCGGGCGGTAATGCAGTTGAAAATAATTTCCTTCTCACTGGTGCCATAATCCTAATCGCAACTCTTGAAGTAATCGACAAAATCATTGTAGCTAATGAACTCATAGAATTAGCCAAAATAACAAAATCTTGTAGTGATGGAAATACATCTGCCTGTGGTCCAGCAAAGGAAATGGCTGTTGAAATGGGTATTATGGCAGCTGTGGAAGGCACGGTTGGTAACGTTATTCCTGGAAGCGCAATTGCAGTAAAAATAATGGCAACATTGCGTAAAAAGGTCGATCCTGATAGATTGAAAGTTATTGATGATTTAATTGATAAAAAAGATAATACAATCAATACTAAATCGGGCAATAAAGGTGATTGGAATGATACCCTTAACAATCCTGCGCCAAATACAACTTATAAACTTGAAAATGGGCATACATAAGTGTCCAGATGATTTACTGGGTCAAGATGGGCTTTTCAAGGCTTTGAAGAAAGCGCTTGTTGAACGCGCGTTGAATTCGGAATTAACCGAGCATCTTGGTTCTGACAGCGTGAAAATTGAGTATGAAATAAATGGTATTCCCTTCGAGAAAAAATTCAATAATCAGGCAGGACAATAATATGAACAATCCTATAGAAGAGCAAAGGTTAATTATTGATCAGTTGTATCGTATTGTGAAGGAAAGTTGTCCCACAAAAATAAGCTCAGCTAAGTGTCGCTTTGAATATGATCATGACAATGAAGACGGAAGTGTGAGCATTGGTTCTGCTTTTAGCTTTGTCGCAAATGCCGAAGAATGTTTCCCAGCATTAAACCGAGAATATTGCGGGTCCGTCTCAAATCTGATAGAAGGGCTTCATGCTAAAATGAAGTCACATACAGGTGGAAACTGGATAGCATTCACATTATTCATTAACGAAGATGGTAGTGTAACCACCAAATTCGAATATCCAAATGATAAGTAAATAGGATCCCATTTTTAGGGTAATTTGCAGTTATCTTAAAATATACGCTAATTATGACGTTGCCACTAATGTGGAGGCTGTTTCAGGAAATTTAACATTGAATGTCGCATCCGTTGATAATGAACGAAGCGAATTGACGGTTGTGACTTCTGATCCCATCAGCACTTCATCTAGCTCAGGATCTTCTGTAACAACAGTAACAACCACTCAAAAACTGTTTTAGATAGTGGCAGCGGGTCAAAAATTCTTGCTGGCGGGAGCATAAATGTTAACACGGGCGATTTAACCAATAGCTATAGCCAAATAGCTGCCAACGGCGACATTAACATTGACGCGAATAGTGTGACGAAAATTGGACGCGATTCAGGCCCAGGACTCATTAAATCCACCATATGACGAATGCGGCAATGCAAATGGCGGAGAAGAAAGTGTGTGCGCATCTGTCATATCGCGTTGCGATGCGCCGCCAATCCTTTAATCATTTTTAGGGTTCAATTCCCCGCCCCTTGGGGCGTAGAATGTTCGCATGAGCAAATATATTCATAAGAGCCATAATGTTACGGTGTTGCTTTATCACCTTGTGTTTCCCGCGAAATATCGTCGAGCGGTT
>JABSRY010000481.1 GCA_013214985.1 Hyphomicrobiales bacterium | reverse complement strand
GAATGGTGACATCTAGCGCGGTTGTTGGTTCGTCCGCTATTAGGAATGCGGGTTTGCAAATCATTGCCATTGCGATCATCACCCTTTGGCGCATACCGCCAGACATAGAATGCGGATATTCATCGATCCGTCTTTCTGCGCCTGGGATTTCGACCAATTCGAGCATTTCGATTACCCGTTTTCGTAAGTCTTTTTTTGAAATTTCTTCATGCAAGCTTAGCATTTCACCGATTTGATCGCCGACGGTAAATAGAGGGTTAAGCGATGACATGGGCTCTTGAAAAATCATTGAAATTTCTTGGCCTCTTATTTTGCGCATGGTTAATTCGTCAGTTGCTGCTAGATCGACTATTGTACCGCCAGATGTTCTGTATAGTGCTTGGCCTGAGGCTATTTGCCCAGGGCGCGCCAATAAGTGCATAAGTGAAAGTGCGGTTACTGATTTGCCTGACCCGCTTTCACCAACAATGGCCAATGTTTTGCCTTTTTTAATGGAAAAGGTTACATTTCTTACGGCTTTTGCGGTGCGTCGCTTAAACACAAAATGGGTCGATAGGTTTGTAACTTTTAGTGCCAAATCATCGGCTAATATAAGTTCTGAATTCATTTGTGGGGTTGCATTCATCATATATTCCTCTTTTTATGACGTGCGGCTTTGTATATTTTGTTACCAAGAACGACGTGGCGGGGTTCGAATGCTTTATCCAAACTCATTTGGTTGCCTGCGCTATCGGTGACTATTTCTTGACTGGGCACAATATCAAAAATTGTAAAATCGGCTTTTTGACCGAATTTAATTTGGGTACTTAAACCCATAAATTGTCTTGGGTTGGTGGTGATGGCTTTGACGCTTTCCGTAAAACCCATGCCTAGTTTATGAAGTTTAGAAACCGTGGTTGCTAAATCATATACGGGGCCTTTATAGTTGCGGGCGTGTAGATCGGTCGAAATAGAAAAGGGTGTTAAGCCGTTTTCTATGGCTTGGGCTGCGACACTAAAATCAAAAGATGCAGCGCCATGGCCGATGTCTAACAATATGCCGCGCTCGTTTAATTGGCAGGCTTTTTCAAAAATTTCTTTGGTATCGACGATATTGTTGCCTTGTTTACCGTGGAAACAATGGGTGATAATGTCGCCTTCATCCAACAAATCGAAAATAGCGTCTAGTGATGGTGGGGCAGAGCCAATGTGAACCATTAGTGGTAAACCCGTTATTTGTGCAATTTGTTTGGCTTTGATAACCGATATAATATCATGGTCTTTAACGATTATATTGCCTGCTCTAACTTTAATGCCGCAAATTACATCTTTATTTTGTTCTATTACTTTTAGAATACGGGCTTTGTCTATGGAATTTTCATCTGCCAGTTCTGAAACACGGTTACAGGCTACCAAACCGATTGTGCCAATGTTAAGGAAAGCCTTAATGCTCTCTGGTTGTTGATCGATAACATATTCGCGCAGGCCATGAAAATTGGCCTCGCCTGCTGAACCTGCATCGGCCATGGCTGTTACGCCATATTGAACACCAGCCTGTGAAGCGCGGATTGAAAAATCGGTACCGCCATACCATACATGCACATGCAAATCTGCCCAACCAAGCGATAAATATGCGCCTTTACAATCTAGCACCGTAACATTATCGGCAGGTGGTAAAGACTGGCATACAAGCCCTGCATCATCTACGAAAATTGACTTGGCAATATATTCGCTGCCTGTTTTATCGAACAGATTTACCGATGTAAAATTTTGAATATGAATTGCCATTTTACATCTCTTTTGAAAGGCGTGGATCTAGTGCATCGCGCAGGCCATCGCCGACTATTTGTAAGGATAATGCGCAAAGCGTGATGGCAATGCCTGGGGCTAATATCATCCAATCTGCTAGGCCAATATATTGACGGCCTGCATTGATCATCGTGCCCCATGTGGGTGTGTCTGGGTTAATGCCGACCCCTAGAAATGATAAGCCTGCTTCGGCAAGCATAGCGTATGCGAATATAAATGTCGCTTGAACAATGATGGGTGAAACCATATTGCGTAATATATGAAATACTAAAATACGCCAAGTGGAAGTGCCCAAGGCATGCGCGGCTTCTACATAGGCTAATTCTCTGATGACAAGGGTTGAAGCTCTTACGGTACGGGCGATGCGGGGGGCGTAAACAATAGACAAAGCCAGCACGACATTAAATACCGAACCGCCTAAAGCGGCGACAAGTGAAATGGCTAATAAAATATCTGGAAAGGCCATCATCGCATCTATGAAGCGTGACATTGGGGCATCTAACCTTCTGAAAAAGCCCGCCAGAAGCCCTAAAATTATGCCCATAATGGATGATAATAAAGCCACGCCAAAACCCACGGTCAGTGAAACACGGCCTGCATAAATAAGCCTTGTTAGGACATCGCGCCCAAACTCATCTGTGCCAAGAAACCACTTAGTATCTGGGCTTGAAAGGCGGTTTCGAATTGACATTTCGGCGGGGCCGAACGGGCTAATAACCTCGGCTAATATGGCGGCAACTAAAAAGATGGCTAGAATGACCAAACATACCAATACCGAACGGCGTTGAATAAGAATTTTCCATAAGCTTGCCTCATGTGGTGCAGAACCAGACATATATTACCTCCTATGATGATTGTCTAGCATTAAGTTAATTTTCTGCTAGTTTAAATTGGGTAAAGTCCTCAAACACCCAGCCAT
>JABSRY010000480.1 GCA_013214985.1 Hyphomicrobiales bacterium | reverse complement strand
TCTAGGTCTTCAAGCATAGATTCTGGTTTATCTGCGGGTAACAATACCCGAATACCGTTTTTCATATCCAAATCCCAACGGCGGCTACCCACACGTACAAGCGCACGAACATGCTCAAATATTTCCAAACGCTCTTCTAAAGCACTTAAAATTCCTAACGCTTCTTTTTCGGCACCCTCACCAACAATAAGCGGTAAAAACTGGTAACCAGACAATACTTCATTTGCAACTAAAACACCATTTCTATCAATTAACCGTAATTTTTGATTAATCTGCCAAATCGCAAATGGCACCCGCTCAATGATCGAGATGTTCAAAGCATCAGGGAATATTCTCTGAACTTTTGCTTCTTTTACCCACCCAATGGCTTCAATTCGTGCTTTAGCGGCATCGACATCAAAACTTAGCAATGGTGTGCCAATTTTTACATTTAACGCATTTATAATTTGTTGTTCATTGGCGTGTTGGCGGTTTGTTAAAGTGACCAAGCGCACATTTACCCCTGCGGCGCCAGACCATTCACCAACTTTTTCAATAATGGTTTGTTTAATGCTGCTAATGTGCCCATTGCGGTATAAAATAGCAGCGCTAATTATAAATATAATAATAAAACCACTGCTAAATATGCCACGTAATGACGTATTGAACAAATTTGTTTGCTCAAACTTCAAACCCCAATAGGTATAAACCTGCCTTATCTTACGAAATAAACTAGCAATTGGGCGTTTAATCAATATAGCAATGCCCATAAAAACATTTTTGCTAAATTCAATTTTATCAGAAAAATCGGCTTTAGGCGCTGATTGTCTTTCGGTAGATTCTCTTAAAAACCGATCATCTTCAGGCAAACCGTCTTCATTATTATAAATAAATTCTTGTTCATTTTGCTGAATTTGCCCATCAGGATATAACCGATCCGAAACATTCTGTTTCAACCGTGATTGAAGAACATTCAGCTCTTCTCTATCATATCGATTTTTACCTGCCTGCATTCCGCCTGCTCCACCATCCATGCAACAAATTTTTCAAAACTAATACCAAGCTTATCTGCTTGTTCGGGCGCTAATGACGACCCAGTCATACCTGGTTGAGTATTCACCTCTAGGCAAATCACCTCATCATTTACGCCTTCAGTATCATCATATCGCCAATCAACTCTGGCAACACCACGGCACCCCAAAACGTCATACGCCTTAACTGACCATTTCATTATATTTTGGTAAATATTTGGTTTAATTTTTGCAGGAACTATGTGAGTCGACCCACCTTCAGCATATTTTCCTTCAAAATCGTAAAATTCTGTATTGGATATGATGTCGGTAATCGCAAGGGCTTTGCCCCCCATTACGGCGCAAGTAAGCTCGCGCCCCGCAACATATTTTTCGGCAAGCATATCATCGTTTAAGCCCCAATCTGCGGCTATTAACTCTTGCGGTGGCTGGTTGGTTCCGCGCTCAATAATAAACACACCAAAAGATGATCCGTCACTCACTGGCTTAAGCACATAGGGCGGTTCCATCACATGTTGTTCAGCAGCCTCAAAACGGTTGATAACTTTACCTTCGGCAATAGGGATGCCGACAGAGGCAAATAATATACGGGCAATATTTTTATCCATCGCCATAGATGACGCTAAAACATCACTATGTGTATATGGAATACCCATAATTTCTAACAGGCCTTGAATAGTACCATCCTCACCAAACGGGCCATGTAATGCATTAAAACACACATCGGGGTTTACCGTTTTTAGGGTGGATGCAATATTCTGATCCACATCAATTTTAGTAACTTTATAGCCGACTTTTTCTAACGCAATAGCGCAAGCTTCACCAGACCATAAGCTAACAGGCCGCTCAGATGACCAACCGCCCATAAGCACCGCAACATGGGTTTCGGTAGGCTTGCGCTTTAGCTTATCTAAATCAATAATCGCGTCAATTTGTGCATCGCTTAATTTAATGTCATTCATATAAAATACCTATTTGCGGCCAACGCGCTTAATTTCCCAGTGCAAATCAACATCTAATTTTTGCTTAACCGATGCTTTGACCATATCACCCAAATCTTCGATATCTTTAGCGGTTGCATCGCCTAAGTTAATCAAGAAATTTGTGTGCATTTCGCTTACCTGCGCACCGCCATTAATATGGCCTCTAAACCCCGCTTCATCAACAAGCTTCCAAGCGCTTGTGCCTTCAGGGTTTTTAAATGTACTGCCACCTGTGCGGCTTTTTATCGGTTGTGCCGCTTCACGTAAATCGGTAATTTCATCCATCTGAGTTTTTATAGTCTGTTGGTCAGATTTCGTGCCTTTAAAGGTGGCAGATAAAAATATTAAATCGGTCGAAACACCACAATAGCGGTAATCAAAGCCCATATCCGCTAAACTTAAAATATGAATATTACCTTGCATATCAACCGCGCGGGCTTCCAATAAAACATCTTTAATCTCTGCACCATGGGCACCTGCATTCATCCGCAATGCGCCGCCAATAGAGCCTGGCACACCCTTTAAAAATGCAAAACCACCCAATGACGCATCGTAAGCCGCTTTGGCAACCCTAGCGTCGGGTGCAGCCGCACCTGCAATGATTGTGCAATCGTTAGTAACTTCAATTTTATTAAAGTTTTTAGCAAGCTTAATCACAACACCTTCAACGCCGCCATCTCTAATAAGCGTATTTGAGCCAAGCCCAATAGGCATAACGG
>JABSRY010000048.1 GCA_013214985.1 Hyphomicrobiales bacterium | reverse complement strand
GCATAAGTGATGAGATATATGAATGTATTACTAACATTAGGTGGAGTGGATATCAAAGAGCTTGACCTAAGACTACCTTCCGTCAAATTTGCTATCCTATATGTATCGTGTAACCCTTTATTTAATATTGGAAGTTGGCATGTCAGGTAACAGCTTAGGAAAACTTTTCACTGTCACGACCTTTGGTGAAAGTCACGGCCTTGCATTGGGCTGTATTGTCGATGGCGGCATTAGAGATTCACATTTTATGGAAAAACTAGGTTTTCAAAACTGGCGGCGGTTTCACACCCCGCGCGATGTTGTGGGCAAGTGGATGCCGACAGGTTTTGATGTGGATATTACAATTGGTGACGTGCTGATAAAACCTGGCGACATTATCTTAGCCGATTTAGATGGAATTGTGCGTATTCCACAAGCCGATTTAGAACAAGTTACACTTAAATCTAATGAAGCCATGCACAAAGAAAACAAGGTACGCACCGCGATTATAAATGGGATGGATCCACAGGATGCCTATCTCAAATACGGTAAATTTTAATGATAATAACCGATTTCAAAATTAGATGTTGCAGCTTGCAGGACAAAAACTTTGTCCCGCAAATGCTTAAGTCATCCGACTCATCTGGCGAAATTGAATTTTTGGTTTATACCATAACCACTGAATGCGGGCATACCGCCTCAAGTTTTGGCTTTGCCGCAAAATCTGCACATGGCTCTGCTCTGCTGGCTATCAAAGCCCTACGGCCATTATTCATTGGCCAAAATGCACTAAACCGCGAGAAGATATGGCAAGATTTTCGCAAGGCAGATAGGTGGTGGAGTCACCTGCCAATTTATAGCTATGACCCGGCGGATATTTACCTATGGATATTAGCATCTCTACAAGCAAACCAACCTTTATATCAATATATTGGTGGTTATAAAAACCAAGTGCAGGTATATTGCAGTTCGCTGGTTTTACCAAATTCAGATGCCTATGTAGCAGAAGCATTGGAAGTAAAAAATGCTGGATTCAAAGCCTATAAATTGCACCCGCCTAACCATAATATAGATGAAGATTTGGCCATACACCAAGCCGTAAGAGAAGCGGTCGGCGAAGACTTTAACTTAATGTCAGACCCGGTGGCGGCCTATTCATTAAATGAAATGGTCAGATTTGCACAAGAATTAGAAAAACTAAACTATTTATGGCTCGAAGAACCGCTACCCGATGAAGCCTTTTCGGCGTTAAGAGAGTTGAAATCCAAAGTCAATATTCCCATTGTCGGCGCTGAAGTGCTGGCCAAGCATCCTTATAGCGTGGCCGAGGTTATTGCCACCAATGTGGTCGACAGCGTCCGTGCCGATGTATCTTGGTCTGGTGGCATTACCGGGGTTTTGAAAACCGCCAATTTAGCCGAGGCCTTTCACCGAAATTGCGAAATCCACACATCCATTTTTCACCCGCTTGAATTGGTTAATCTGCATATTTGTGCAGCTATATCCAACAATAGTTATTTGGAGCTTTTATGGCCAACAGATAAATTCTCTTTTGGTCTGAAACAACCCATCGATATTAAGAATGGCATAGCCACACTACCAGAGCCTGCTGGCCTAGGCATCGAGTTTGATTGGGATTTTATCGACAATCATACATTTCAACTGATTGAGAATTAATATGTCCAAATTGCTCACTGTAAATACTGACAAACGCCTTTTGTTGCTAGATAAAAATGACAATATATTAATGGTGATTCAACCACTTAAAAAAAATGAAGAAATTTGGTTAAATTATGTAAAAATCAAACTGCAAAAAAATGTCAAAATGGGGTTTAAACTCGCTCGACATAACATCGATAAAGGGGCAGAAATTCTAAAATATGGCTATGTAATTGGTGTTGCTGTTAAACGAATTGGGCAAGGTGAGCTTATTCACTTTCATAACATTGCCAGCACTTATATGCCTTCAGTTCTTAAACCCCAGCAAATGGAGGATCTCTGATGATAAAGGCATATTTACGTAAAGATGGCCGCAAGGGCATACGCAATGTCACTGTCATCGTGTATCTAGTCGAATGCGCGCACCATGTGGCTCAGAAAATTGCCGCAAATTTTGCTGATGATGAGGTGCAAGTCATTGGTTTCCCAGGTTGTTACCCAAATAGCTACGCACAAAATATGCTTCAAACGCTCTGCACTCACCCAAATGTTGGCAGTGTATTGTTAATCTCGCTTGGGTGTGAGGGTATGAATAAAAGACAGTTGCAAAAATTCATTGCCACCACAGACCGATCTGTTAACACCATCACAATTCAACAAATTGGCGGCACAAAATCCTCCATTAATGAAGGTGTGTCATGGATAAAACAGGCAAAGCAAGATATCAATATCAAAGTCGTAGATATGGATGTTTCAGAATTAATCATTGGCACAATTTGCGGCGGTTCAGATGGCACTAATGGTTTAACCGCAAATCCTGCCATCGGCAAAAGTTTCGACCGTTTGGTTGCCGAGGGTGCTATTTGTATTTTTGAAGAAACTGGCGAATTGATTGGTTGCGAAACCGACATTGCAAAACGCGCAAAGACCAAAGAATTGGGAATTGAACTGGCCACCTCAATTGAAAAAGCTGCCAAATATTACGAAACATTGGGCTATCCAAGTTTTGCACCTGGTAATGCAGATGGTGGTCTCTCGACAATTGAAGAAAAATCAATGGGTGCCTATGCCAAAAGTGGAAAATCATCAATAAGTGGCCTTATTAAGCCCGGCGACATACCGCAAAATGGTGGCTTATATTTGCTGGATGTTGTACCAGATGGTGAGGTGCGCTTTGGTTTTCCTAACATTGTAGACAATGCCGATATTGTAGAGCTCATTGCTTGCGGTTCACATATTACCCTATTTGCGACTGGTCGAGGTTCAGTGGTTGGCTCGGCAATTTCACCCGTTATAAAAATATGTGCTAATCCCGAAACTTATCACAATATGAGTGATGATATGGATATTAATGCTGGCAAAATACTCGAACTTACTCACACTTTAGATGATGTCGGAGATGAAATATACGAACTCATATTGGCAGTGGCTGCTGGTCAACAAACAAAATCTGAACAATTAGGGCATGTCGAATTTATTCTGACCTATAAGAGCTTTGAACCTATTGGCCCATCATGCTTGGCCTAATGACAACGAATAAAAATTTACCCAAATAAAATTTTGGTTTGAAATTAAAAATATATAAGGAAAAATATAATGGGAGTTTTAGATGGAAAAACCTGTCTTTTAACCGCTGCAGGGCAAGGCATTGGCCGCGCCACTGCCGAAATATTTTTGGCAGAAGGCGCTACTATAATTGCTACAGATATAAATACAAATTTGTTGTACGACCTTTCCCAACAGAGCAATTGTCAAGTCGAACAATTAGACGTTACCGACAGTCTAGCGGTAAGTGATTTAGCACAAAAAATTGGAGCAGTAGATGTTATTTTCAATTGTGCTGGCTTTGTTCATAACGGAACCATTTTAGATTGCGATCAAACGGCTTGGGATTTGTCTTTCAATGTTAATGTCTCTGGTGCTTATCAAATTATAAAATCATTTTTACCAGAAATGATAAAAAATAATGGTGGATCAATCGTAAATATGTCATCAGTTGCCTCTAGCATCAAAGGTGTACCAAATCGTTTTGCTTATTGCGCTAGTAAAGCGGCTCTGATCGGGCTGACCAAATCTATAGCGGCGGATTATATAACCCATGGTATCAGATGTAACGCCATCTGCCCTGGGACTGTTGAATCACCTTCTTTAGAAGAGCGACTAAAAGCCACGGGTGATTATGAAAAGGCTAAAGCAGATTTTATTGCCCGCCAACCCATGGGACGACTCGGTAAAGCATCAGAAATTGCTTCTTTAGCGGTGTATTTAGCGAGCGATTTATCGTCTTATACTAGCGGGCAAACTCATGTAATTGATGGCGGTTGGTCAAATTAATTAGTTAAAATTAGGAAACGTTATGAAATTATTACGCTATGGCCAAAAAGGTTTCGAAAAGCCAGCAATTTTAGACAATGACGATGAAATTCGCGACCTGTCTCACATTATTGATGACTTTTCTGGAAATAATTTAAGTGATGAAGTCTTAAACAAAATTCGTCAACTCAACCTTGATGAATTAGAGATTATAACCGATAATCCGCGTATTGGCGCTTGCGTCGGTAATGTTGGAAAATTCATTTGTATTGGGTTGAACTATGCCGATCATGCCGCAGAGTCAGGTATGGAGTTACCCAAGGAACCTGTTATATTTAGCAAAGCCACATCGGCCATTTGTGGGCCGAATGACAATATTGAAATGCCGCGAAATTCTGTTAAGACCGACTGGGAAGTCGAATTAGGTGTGATCATTGGTAAACATGCAAAATATAGGTTCTGTCGCAAACTGCTAATATAGACGGGGTCACCCCATTTGTTAGACACAGTTATTCAGCAAGTGCAGCAAATTGTTGGAAAGCAGTTTTACCAGTGGTTTCAAATTGTTGTTTGCGTATCATATGTGTAACCTCAATTCCCACCAGTGTAGCAGAAGCAGAGTGAAACGACTTGAACCCCATCATTTGCTTGGTCAACTTTTTAAGGAGCTGTCAGATATTTTGTGTAAGTAGCTGTTTAAAATTTTATTCTACCTTCAAATAGAATAGCGAATTGGTTTAACGCTAGTGGCCAATCCCTGATGGGCATTGTCCATTTTTTCTGAGCATTTTGCAAGGCCAGATATAAAGATTTTTTTACGGCATCGTCATTTGGGAATACACCTTTGTTTTTAATGATTTTACGGATTTGGCGATTTACGGCCTCGATGGCATTTGTTGTGTAAATTGCTTTTTTAATATGCTTGGGGAAAGCGAGGCATGGAGTAATGCCTGCCCAGTTTCTTTCCCAAATAGCTGATATTGTCGGGTATTTATCATCCCACTTTTCTTTGAATGCCTCTAATTCCAAGAGAGCTGCTTCTTCTGACGGAGCGGAATATATGGACTTTAGATCTGCAGCCACTATTTTTTTATCTTTCCAAGGGACAAATTTCATACTATTGCGTACCATATGGACAATGCAGAGTTGGACAATAGTTTCAGGAAAGACTGCATTTATAGCTTCCTCAAAACCTTTCAGACCATCTACGCAGGCAATTAAAATATCTTCTAAACCCCTATTTTTAAGCTCAGTGACGACTTGCATCCAAAATTTAGCCCCTTCATTCTTACTGATCCAAAGACCGAGAATTTCTTTTTTGCCTTCCATATCCACAGCCAGAGCGATATAGACCGCTTTATTGTGAACCATATGGTTATCACGGGTTTTAATATGGATGCAGTCCAAATAAACAATAGGATATACCGCGTCCAACGGACGGTTTTGCCATGCTGTGACGTCATCCATCACTTTGTCAGTGACCTTTGAAATGAGCTCGTGGGACACGTCTGTACCGTAGATTTCGTATAGATGCTCCCTGATTTCTCGCATCGTCATGCCTCTAGCATAAAGCGAAATAACCTTATCATCAAAACCATCAAACTGGCGAACCCCCTTAAACTGGCGAACCCCCTTGGGGATGAGCTGGGGTTCAAAATCTGCATCACGGTCACGGGGGATATTTAAATCTAACGTATCATCGCCTGACGTAACGCGCTTTGTAGAGTAACCATTGCGACGATTAGTGACTTGTTTTGGCAATTTATCATGCTTCTCATAACCGATATGATGTTCCATCTCGCCCTCTAAGATGCCATTAACAAGATCTTGTTTTAATTGGTGAAAAAATCCATCACGTCCAAATAATTCATGGCCATCACTATGCTCTAAAAGGGCTGCAAGTAATTTGGGGGGTAGCCCACTATTCGACTTCTTTGTCTTCTTCATAACATTCTCCGATCTAACTTCAAATATCAGGGTAACTATAAAATTTCCCTATATTCAAAACTAATCAATAAATGCTACTTACACAATCTTTCTGACAGAACCCAGTTCCCAATTATTGAGTGGTCCACCTTTTGGTATGAGCATATTTTAGGGCTGGCTCCCCCTTCTCGAATTGCACCGCTTAATGTGAGTGATGCTTTGTTCAGATCTCTTTCATTAGCGTTAGTGACAATGGTTGTCTCTACTGTGTTGGGAACGTTAACAGCTCAAGCATTTCGTTCTAAATTTAGGGGCTCTAATGTTGTTTTCTATCTAGTTATTTTAGGTATGATGGTACCTGGCGTATTGTTAGGACTTGGTATGGCGTTGCTTTCAAGCCAACTTGGTATTGATAAACATTGGTGGTCAACTTCGTTTGTATTGCATGTTGTATATACCTTCCCGTTCTCGTTCTTAGTAATGTTGGCTATCTTTAATCGGTTTGACTCTTCAGTGGAAGATGCTTCGCTAGCTCTGGGTGTTTCTCCTAGTCGTACTTTTCAGAAAGTAACGTTTCCGATTATTTTCCCTGGTATTCTATCCTCTATGCTATTTGCGTTCACACTTAGTTATGATGAGTTTCCACGGACATTATTTACAAGTGGCTCAGATGTGACTATTCCGATCGCTATTTATGGAACATTCTCTGTTGAAATACATCCCAACTTATTCGCATTTGGTATCTTAACCACCCTATTCTCTTTCTCTCTTTTGATAATCTACGTCATTTTATTGGCTCGTGCATCACGCAAACTTGAGGTTGACGACTCTGGCATACAGGAAGAAATTGCATGAGAAATTTAAATAACAAAACAGCTATTGTTACAGGTGCTGGCTCAGGAATTGGCCGCGCGATTGCCATTAGGCTTGCTACAGAAGGTGCCAAAGTAATTGCCAACGACCTGAACCCAGATGCTGTTGAACAGACGATAGCTCAGATTAAAAAAATGGGGCTTGTTGCAATGCCATCTATAGGTGATGTGACAATACCAGAAGATGTTGAAGCGACTTTTAGCTTGTGTGAGAAAAACTGGGGTAGCTGCGATATTTTGGTTAATAATGCTGGGATTGTGCAACAAAAAGCATTTGTAGAACTAAGCGTAGATGATTGGGATAGAATGATTTCGGTGCATTTACGTGGCTGCTTTTTGGGTTGTCAACGTGCAATTAAATCTATGCTTGTAAAAAAATCAGGCGTGATTGTGAATATGGCCTCTCAGCTGGGGCAAATTGGAGCTGCAGAATTGGTGCATTATTCGGCTGCTAAAGCCGGCATTATTGGGCTTACTAAAGCGTTAGCCCGTGAAGTAAGCCAACATGGTATTCGTGTAAACACAGTAGCGCCAGGACCAATTGACACCGAACTTACAATGAAGCTTTCGGAAACGTGGAGAAAAATGAAGACAGCTCAGTTACCACTGGGGCAGTTTGGCACGGCTGAGGATGTTGCGGCAACGGTTTCATTTTTAGTTTCTGATGATGCGAAAATATATGTTGGGCAGACTTTGGGACCCAATTCTGGAGATGTAATGCTATGAGCGAAAAGGCGTTAAATAAGAAAAATGTAATAATTACTGGGGCTGGTATTGGGATTGGCAAGGCCACTGCATTAGCTTTTGGAAAAAAGAATTACCGTGTGATCGTTACTGATATTCTTGAAGCAGAAGGGTTGCAAACCGTTGCGGAAATTAATACCGCTGGTGGGGTAGCTGAGTTCCATATTTTGGATGTAACTTCCACGCCTCAAACCGACGCTTTGGTGAATGATATTGAAACATTGTATGGCCCAATTGATTGTTTGGTAGCTAATGCTGGTATTGCCCATAGGATTCCGTTGGATGAATTAACCGATGAAAAATGGGACAGAACCTTTGATATTGATTTAAAGGGAATGATGCGACTGGTTAGAGCGGCTGCTGGCAAAATGAAAACGCTAGATGATGGTTCAATTATTTGTCTTTCATCCATTATGGGTGTTGCCTATGGCTGGGATGAGCATGTCGCTTATTCTGCTGCAAAAGCTGGCGTGGTGGGTTTGGTACGGGCATTAGCCGTTGAGCTTGCAAAAGATGGAATTCGCGTTAATGGCGTGGCGCCCGGATATATTAAGACGGCACAGGCGCTTTCGGTTCAACATTCTTTAGGTGAAGCTGGGCTTGAACAAGCTGCTTCATTTATTCCGATGGGGCGCGTTGGTGACCCCGAAGATATTGCTGATGTTATTGTGTTTTTAGCATCGGATAGTTCTCGATACTTGACTGGACAAGTTTTGACGGTCGATGGAGGTTTAATGGTTGGTCGATACTAATAAATTGGCCGATATTAAAAAGGGTGATCAATATATAAATAATTGACGCCAGAGATAGTTAATCACTACCCTGAAGGAGGGAAAATGAAAAATTTTATTATGAATAGAAGGCGCTTTTTAGCCAATGCTGGTACTACAGCTGCAGCAGTTCCATTGATGATGAATTCGTCGATGGCTTGGGCAAGTGAACACTTAGCGAGCCAACAATTGCGTACTGTTGGCCTTTCGGTAACGGTTCAGGAACGTATCTTAAACGAGTTTAAAAACTCCTCTGGTATTGGGTCAGTAAGTGGTAAGGCTGCTATCTTCCCTGATACTCAGACTGAACTACTTTCTGGTTCAAGAGCATATGATTGTTGGGAAATTATTGGGGAGCGTTTACCTGCGATGACCCAAACCGATACAATTAGACCTATTGATACTAAGGACCTGAAAAATTGGGACGGCATTCGCCCGATATTTAACACTGCTGACCCTAGAATTGAAGCGAGAGCACAAATTTCTGGTCAAATTTGGGCTGATGATGCGAAATCAAAACTATGGATGGTGCCAACTGTTTATAATTTTGATTCTATTGGTTATCGTCCTGACCTTGTGAGTGCAGAAGAAGCAAACACTTGGACTGCTTTATTTGATCCGAAGTTCAGAGGTAAAACTGGACTGAATGTGGATCCTCTGATTGCTATTGGGCAAGCGATTTTAGCAATGAACACGCTTAAATTACTTGAAGTTAAAAACCCAGGTAATCCAAATAGAGAAGAAATTAATGAAGCTGTTAATTTCTTGATTGCTAAGAAAAAAAGAAGGTCAATTCCGCGCACTGTGGGCTGATTTTGGCGAGCTTGTAAACCTACTTGCATCTGGCGAAATGATTTTAGCTGATGCATGGCAACCTGCTGTTATGGCTGTTAAAGCGCAAGGTGTGCCTTGCTCTTATGCTGTTCCTAAAGAAGGTTATCGCGGTTGGTCTATTGGTATTTCGAAAATTGCCAATACGACTAATGATGATGCAGTTAATGCTTATGCGGATTATTGGTTATCTGGCCCTCCTGGTATATTGGTTTCAGAGCAAGGTTATTATTCTCCATCTACGCAAATTAAAAACGTAATGGACCCAGACAAATATGCGTTCTGGTATGAAGGAAAACCTTGGATTGGTGCCAGTGAACGTGGAATTCATGAAGGTGATCTGCGTGATGGTGGTTCGCTTGAAGAGCGCGCGGCTAAAGTATCATACTGGCATCAATGGCCAGATGAATATGATTATTTAATTCAACGCTGGGACGAATTTTTAAGCGCCTAATCTCTGGAATGGTGGAAGATTTATTCTCTTTATCTTCCACCAATTTAATAAAATATTGGAATTAAGTTAGAAATATTTATGTTTAACCTTGAATTGAAAAATCTTAAAAAGGTATATGCTGGCACGATGTTGGCTGTAGAATCCTTTAACCTTGATGTAGAGCGCGGCGAGTTTATATCTTTTGTTGGCCCATCTGGTTGTGGCAAAACAACAACGTTACGTATGATTGCTGGTCTTGAAAGCATTACATCTGGCGACCTATTTATTGGCGGTGAGAACTTTACCAATGTGCCTGCAGAAAAGCGCCCAACGGCAACAATTTTCAAAATTATGCAATATTTCCTCATATGAGTGTTCAAGAAAATATTGAATTTGGTCTTTTGGTTCGGAAAATTGAGCCTAATGAACTTAAGCGCAGAGTTGACGACATTATCGAAAAACTTGAGCTTGGAGACATTCGAAATGTTCGAGAAGGATCTTTATCTGGCGGTCAACGACAGCGCTTGGCACTAGCGAGAGGGTTAGTAACAGAACCTGAAATCTTGCTCCTTGATGAACCGCTTGGCGCATTGGACGCTAATTTACGTAAAATAATCCAAGAAGAGCTTAAAGCGTTGCAACG
>JABSRY010000479.1 GCA_013214985.1 Hyphomicrobiales bacterium | reverse complement strand
GCTTCCCAAACTACTACTAGAGCTTCCTTAACACCATCATCGTAAACACGTTGCCGGATTGTTTTGCTAGCCAATTCTTTTGTCCTTTTTTTGTTTAAAAGTCTGATCCCGTGCTTACGATGGCATTTGAATAAAGTGTTAGCGGGCACTTAAAATGTACCACCTAAAGGGCACTTTTTAGGGCTCAAAATGTACCACCTCGAATAATCAAAAAAACGGATTTTCTCCTAATAGAAAAGGAGGAAATCTTAATGTCAAACTATTTGAGTATGAATAAAAAACAACTATTACATCAATTTAACACGCTAGGCTGGTCAAAAAGGCGCATCAGTCGTGAAACAGGTATTCATCGCAAGACTGTAGCGAAATACCTAAATCAAAATGTACCAGAAGTGCCCGCCGACTTTTTAGGCGAAAAAGGCCAAAGTGTACCAGAAGTGCCCGCCGACTTTTTAAGCAAAAAACGGCAAAGTAAACCTCAACAAGCCACTGAGTCATTGCCACTCACGAACAGTAAAAGTTTGTTGGCACACCTTGATTTCATTGCGGAAAAATTAGAGTTGGATTTAACTGCTCAACGTGTCTACCAGGATTTAGTCGAAGAACGTGATTACAAAGGCTCTTATTATAGCGTCAAAAGATATATGGCTAAATGCAAAAAGAAGACTCCAAAATATTTTGAGAGGCTAAGTACATTCCCCGGCAAAGAGGCTCAAGTTGATTATGGCGACGGACCAAAAATCTGGGACGGAAATAAAATGAGAAAGACATGGGTTTTTAAAATGACCTTAAGTCACAGCAAACATGCTTACGAAGAACTTGTTTGGAGCCAGAAAATGGAATCATTTTTTAGAAGCCATGAAAATGCTTTTAAAGCTTTTGGCGGCGTCCCCGAAAGTGTAAAAATAGATAATCTGAAAAGTGCAGTATTAACAGCAAACTTATATGAGCCTGAAATTAACCCCGCCTACCTTGCTTTTTGTGATCACTGGGGTATTGCACCCAACCCCTGCGCACCTTATCACCCTGAACAAAAAGGCAGAGTAGAAAAAGATGTTGGTTACACCAAAAGCAACGCCTTAAAGGGCCGTGAGTTTAAATCTATTGATGAAGCAAACCTCTTTTTAAAACATTGGAATAAACGCTGGGCAAGAACGCGTATTCATGGCACTGTTAAAAAACAGGTCTGGCAAATGTTCACAGGCGTTGAAAGAAAGTACTTAAAGCCTCTTAAAGAAAAGCCTTTTCCTTATTTCAACATAGGGAAACGAAAAGTGGATGTATATGGTCACATAGAAGTTAAAGGTAGCTATTATAGTGTGCCGCATTATTTAATCGGAAAACAAGTAGATATTCGATTTAACGATTTATACGTAAAATCTTTATTTGAAAATGAGGTTGTGTCTTCTCATAAAGCAACTCCTAATAAGGGCAGCGTTAGAAGCAAAGCAGAGCACCGCCCCCCTGAAAAGCCTGTAAATCAAGAGCAAGAAGAGATGTTTCACCTTGCACGGGCAAAAAAGGTCGGTGCAAATTGTTTTAGGCTTATTTACAAAATGTTATCAATGGATGATATAAGGTCTATTCACAAAGTACGTGGCATCATGACCTTGATAAAGAAATACCCTGCCAAAATTTTAAATGAGGCTTGTGATATAGCACTCGGTCGATATACCTACAGTTTTCAAATGGTGAAATCATTGTGTGAGCTTTTAGAGAAAGATGATTACATCGAAGAATCTGCGTTGTTGCAGGAACATGAACTTATTCGGGATCTAACCGAATATCAATCAATAATAGATCAATAAAGGAGATGAAAATGTATGAGGAATTAACACAGAGTTTAAAAACATTAAGATTAGGCGGCATGGCCCTTGCAATGCCAACCAGGTACCAAGAGGCAAAAGCAAACGAAATTGATTACATCGATTTTTTGCAAAATTTAATTCAGGATGAGCTATTGAAACGGCAAGATAATTTACTCAGCCGTAGAATAAAGATAGCACGCTTCCCTGAAATGAAAGTTTTGGACGATTTTAACTGGGCGTTTAATACCACCATTAAAAAGAGAGACATAATGGAACTCGCTACAAGCAGATTTATTCATGATTCTAAAAATGCTCTTTTTATTGGCCCCCCTGGAGTTGGCAAATCTCATCTGGCTATTTCACTGGGGTTTTGCGCTATACATAACGGATTAACGGTGCTCTATAAAAGCGCTTTTGATTTAGTTACTGAACTTGCAGATTCTTTTCGGATGGATACCAGAAAGAAATACATCCAAAATTTAACTCGTCAGGATTTGTTGATTATTGACGAGTTCGGCATGAAAACTATGCCCACCAATGCGGCAGATGACGTAATGGAAATTATTCACAGAAGATATAATCAATCCTCAACAATTATTGCCACGAATAGGCCACTTGAAGATTGGGGTAAAATTTTAGGCGATAACGCTGCAACTTCAGCAATATTGGACCGGTTTTTGGACCAAGCCAAAATCATTAACATTAAGGGTAAAAGTTTCCGTATGAATCGGAAAAAGAACTAAATTATACAAGTCGAGGTGGTACACTTTGAAGTGCCCATTGGTGGTACATTTTCAAGTGCCCGATAACAGTTACTATCAAGTTTTATTATTTCAACGAAAACTAATATTGTCCAATGGTAAAACTAACCCCTCAATTTCATCATATTCAAAAGCTTTGTAGAG
>JABSRY010000478.1 GCA_013214985.1 Hyphomicrobiales bacterium | reverse complement strand
CGGCGCAACAATGGTATATTAAGCGGTGAAGACGTATAAGCGCCCGATGTAAACAAGCCAACCACTTTTAATTCACCCGTTATATTGCCTGCATCATCATATATTTTTAGACCAATATAATCCATATAGGTGCGTCTATGCACGACCGATTTAATATTGGCTTTTGCAACAAAAACAGGCTCAGGGCGCATGATAAAATCAAGAATTTCTGGCGTGATTGTTAAATTTTCTTCACCGCGTTTTAAAACTTCAATATTATCATTGCGTAAAACACCAAGCCCCGTATCGGCCACATGCACAAAACTGCCGTCTAAACTTTCACTTTCAAAACAATATTCTCTAATGCCCAAAAATGTAAAATTGTCATCCAGCAACCAATCCATAAATTCCATAGATTCTTGTAATTCACTGGGTGGCACATTCGGTGCGTTTTTACGATAGTCCTTAAGCACCGCTTTAATGCGCGCACTCATTGGTTTCCAATCAAGTACCGTATATTTTACGTTTAATAATACATTTTCTAGGCCAGCAATTAACTTTTCTTGCTCGGCTTCATTTAGCTTATCAATAACAATATGCACATGGCTTTCGCGCGCCACACCACTTAAATCACCGCTATATTCATCATCACCAACAACCTTTGTTAAATTGGCTTTGCTGTCTCGCTTAACAGATATAAGCGGATGCAAAAGAAACTTGGGTGCACTGCCATTTTCATTAAATTCATTTAATATTGAGTCAAACAAAAAGGGCGTATCATCATTAATAATATGAACATAAGATTGCGCGTCATGTCTATCATGCGCGTCGGATGATATGTTAATTTTATGATTGCCAAATTTACGGGTTTGAGCAAAGTCCCAACAAGACGATAATTGCTCACATAGTTGATCGACGCCCACGCGTGAAAAATCTTCAGCATTACCCCTTTTTAGGAATGCTTCCAAAAAATCCGTAAAGCCACTTTCTTGATTTTTGTGAGATTTATCAGCGGTTAAAATATCAATTATCTGACCAATAATTGTATCTTTTTCTTGTGCTTCCAAAGTCATGTCTGCTCTCCTCGACGACAGCTATTTAGCAAAAATATATTTCAAAATGCATATAATTATTATTACACTCACCTAGAAACGTATAATAATTCGTTAATCATAGTCTAAATATCTTTATACTAATAATATCAAACATTAAATTGCAAAAATTGCATCCCCAATAGCAAATTTGCATATGTCTAATTAGTCTAATTTACATTAAAATTTTAAGGGTTAGATAAGATTTGAATTGATATTATATAAAATAATTCAGTAAGTTATAATATTCACTTATTTATAATCAAACAATTTGCCGATAGTAAAAAATACAAATATTCACTATATGCGTTCAAAAAACTGTCGCAATCCGCACATTTTGATAATTAGTAAAATTATACCGTCTAATTATCAACTATAAATTGATTCGTTAGCCATTTATCATGCCCATAAAACCAAACATCTAATCTAGTAAAACCAAATGGTTGGGTAGCTCATTTGCAAGTTTTTCAGTATTTAGTGGAAATTCCTCATTAAGCAAAACCCCAATGGCATCAATCGCCGATAAAATACCGTCATTCATATTATTTTGTTTAATTTCAACAATAAGGGCATCCACAATATCTTGCCAAACCCCATTGTCTAACTTTTCATAAATTGCCTTATCCGCAATTACCTCTACATAATGTTCCGCCAACGATATAAATAATAATATACCAGTCCGCTCGGCCGTTGCCTGAATTTCCTGCGCCATAAATTGTTCGCGTGCAAGCCGCCTAGCACGGCGGTGCTTAATATATTTAGGTACTAATTTATATTTAATGCCCGAATATTGAACCAATAACATGGCGATAACAAATACCGCTAGCTGAACAAAATAAACAATATTCAAATATCCATAATTGCCTAAAACTAAATCTAACTGTAAAAAGTCATTAAAAAATCGGTTAATAATAAAAATAAGCGGTACCGATAACGCCAATAAGGCCGCCCATAATATTGGGATATATTGGTAATCATCACTTTGCTTGGCCAAAACCACCATTATTTCACCAGATGTTTTAGCTTCTGCTTGGCTGATTTTTTGCGAAATCGCTTTTAAATTCAAATTTAATGTCATTTTACCACCCACCCGATGCACCACCGCCGCCAAAACTACCACCGCCACCCGAAAAAGAAAACCCACCAGACCATGACGACCCGCCCGACGAGCCAGACCAAGACGAACCACCACCCCAATGATCATCGTCATCATTGCGGCTACTACCGCCTTTTCTTAAACCAAATATATCTCTAATGCCGTTAAACAAAATAAACCCAACAACCCCAAAAAAGAAAAGAAAGAAAAGAATCGTAGACATGGTTTCCTGACTTTCTCGCTTCTTGATAATGTCCTGATCGGCTATTTCACCAACCAGTGCTTGCAATATATTATCTATCCCAGCCTCAATACCACGCGCCATCTTCCCCTGTTTAAACAAGGGCGTCATTTTATCACTGATAATATAAAAACTAACCGCGTCCGTAAGGCTGCCTTCCACCCCATAGCCAACCTCTATGGCCATTTTTCGCTCCAGAGGCGCCACCAATAACAACACACCATTATTGACATCTTTTTGGCCAATCGCCCAATGCCGTGCAAGCTGATAACCATAGTCCCTAATTTCATAGCCCTCTAGGCTATTAACCACCGCC
>JABSRY010000477.1 GCA_013214985.1 Hyphomicrobiales bacterium | reverse complement strand
CAATGGTAAATCGTCACCAGCCGCGTTTTTACCTTGGCCGCGCTCAACAAAAATCAAATATCCATTGCCAATTTTAGCAATCGCACCAAGGTCATCCGCAAGCCTTGTTAAAAAGCTGATGTTGGTTTCATTGGTCTGGCTTAATGCCTTATATTTTATGCTTTTAAATATCTTAGAGACACGGGGTTTTAAACCCATTTCTTTGGCGCATTTTGCTACCAAATCTTCAAGCGTTATGTCTTTTAATGTCCGCTCAAATTGCTCTTTAGATTTTTCGTTAAAGTCTGCACCATGCCCACTAATTTCCCATTGATTTGGCGCATAAGAATAACTACGAGTAGTAAGCGAATATTCACCAAATGTATGTTGAATGTCGCCAACATAACCAATCGTTACTTTGCACTTTTTATCTTTAATATCAGGCTTGAAAATAATGCCATCGGGATCGGGAATAGTAATTGTTACACTATCGCTACCGATACCCGCTTCATCATGAATATTAACCGAAACACCAGCAGTGCTAATTAGGCTTCCATCAATATAAACCTTAAAAAATGGATGTTTTACCATAAAGCCACCTGTTGAGTTTTTGCCGCTTCTGGCTTGCTTGGTAATATAATCTTTAAACCCGCTTTAAACGGCTGTTTAATAGCCGCTAAACCACGGTTATTATTCATAACAAGATTATATAATTCGGATAATTGAGTATCTTCACATTTATAATGACGTGATATTATCTGAAACAATTGTTCGCCATCGATGGTGATATATATTTTATTTTCTTGAAGTGTCATGCGCGTACAAGCTCCACAGAAAACTCAACCTTGCGCGGTACATTGCCCTTGGTTAATTTGCTCTTTGTACTCTCAACCATTCGCACATACCAAAAGCCAAAAACATGCCCCCAGCCTGTTACCAAAATCATAGGCACTCTTGCCCTAGCTTGTGCTTTAAATGCAGTTAATTGACCTAAACCACCATGCGCATAAGGGTAAAAAGTGCCACTAAATGTTATGGTCTCTTCACCTTCGCCCAATATTTGATGACGCAAGCGGCCATTAACAGGCTCATGCGCGGTAAATCTAATTTCTAATTTTTCGGCAATGGTTTGATAAATAGTGTCATCAACCGTAAAACGTAATAATCCAAGCGCTAATAACATGTTAAAACTCCATATCTGAATAAAGTTTGGCGGGTACTGAGGTTTTTGTTTTTTCCGCAATAGCGCCCGCAATAGCAGCGGGGGCGGCATTGGTGGTCACAGTAATTACATTGTGATTAGTGATCGTTAAATGCTTGCTATATTGCCGTTCATCACGGCTTTGATCATAATTATTATCGATATTTGTTTGATATGTTTCTGTTGCATTGGCGGGTGCAATTGCTTTGTTAAAACCATTTAACAGAATGGCCAATCTATCAATCGGTATTGCCTTCGCCATACGGTCGATTAGAATATTAAACTGTTCTTGGTTAAACTGATTTTTACCAACGGCTGCAACGACCTTTTGCACGTCAGGCTGTCCAGTATCAATGCCAACATTTTTAAGCTGTTTAATTGCATTGGCTAATTTAGCCCAATCTATAGGTAAATTATATGCAGATTTAATTGCTGATTGCGGCGCAATAGCAGAACGGGGCGCGACATTAGGCTTTAAACCTTCTTTTGAAATAGTTGGTTTAGCTGGCTCAGTTGGGCGCACTAACTTTTTATTATCGCCCAAAACTGATGAATTAGTGGGAGTTTTGACATCTTTAGAAGTTGGTAACTTGGTAATACTAATCCATTTTGAGGGTGATGTTATATTTTCAATCGCTTTAGGCAATTCATTTTGAAACCAATCAACAATTATTTTACCAGTAAAGCCTGAACTCTCTTTCATTGTTGTAGAAATTGTTTTACTTAAAATTCCAATATCAGAAAGTGCTTCACCTTTATTTTTAATTTCGTCAGCAACTTTTAAATTCTCGGCTGCATCGCGTTTTAAATCGGCAATAATAGTGGGCTTATTAACTTCACCTATTCGTTGTTTCTTTAAATCAATTGCTTGATATTTAAGTGCCCGTTGAGCAGCAACATTATTAGTATCGTGGCCTCTTGCCATTGTTTCGGTATAATCTAAATTATCACCACTTTGAGCTTTATAAATTTTTGTTTGGCGCAAAATTCGGCATTCTTATCTTTCATAAGCATAAACACAGCGGCGGCTTCTTCACTACCAAATGCCTCGCCAATTATTCTTTGTTCTGCTGCATCCCAAACTTTACCAAATTTTTTATTAAAATTATCAATGATCATATCAAAAGGCAAAAGCAGATTTTTGTCATCTAATAGCTTTATGTCATAACCGCTTTTCGCCAACTTCTCTTGACCTTGCGCAATTTTTGCAGAAAAAGACTTCGCCATTGTCAAGGGCAGAGTAAAACTCTACCACTAGGGCGGCGCAAAACAAGTCCACTTTGGTTTGACTGTTGATTTAAAA
>JABSRY010000476.1 GCA_013214985.1 Hyphomicrobiales bacterium | reverse complement strand
GCCTGCTTTAAATTTGTCGTTTAATGTGTGATACATTAAAGCAGAAAAGCTGAAATGCATGCCTTCATCGCGGGCTATCCAATCGTTAGAAGTTGAAAGACCTGGCATTAGACCCCGTTTGCGGAAATAATAGATTGCACAAAAAGAGCCTGCAAAAAACAGACCTTCGACCAAACCAAAGGCAATGAGGCGCATCAGTAGGTTTTGATTGCCATTTAGCCATTTGCCAATCCATTCGGCTTTTTTGGTGATACATGGGATATTTTCGACCGCTTCGAATAGCTCATCTTTTTTAGCGGGGTCTGTTACATAGGTTTCGATTTGTAGCGCATAGACCTCTGCATGAATGCTTTCGTTTAGCATTTGCATGGTCATGAAGCACCTTGCTTCGGGTATTAGGATTTCTTTGTAAAAGCGGGACGCCAAATTTTCATTGATCATAGCTTCGGAATTGGCAAAAAATGCGAGCACATGATTGATGAAATGTTTTTCACCTTCACTTAACTTTTCTAGATCGCGCAAATCTTCGGCGAACGATACTTCTTCTGGAGTCCAAAATGATTGTACATGGGTTTTATACCTATCCCAAATTTCGGTATATTGGATGGGGAAGATGGATGTAACACCTTTTGAAATCATTAGATTTGGCTTTCTTTGAATTTAGAAAATAAGGTCAGAACCCGATAATTGATTCTGACCTTTTTATAGCTATTTAGGCTGAACAAACAACACAAATGTCGTCGGTGCAATCTACCTGAGGCGCCGCTTGCACGATCTCTTTGCCTTTTTGGGTATTTACGGTCACTTTAACATTTGACGCTGCGGGTTTTGAGCGCAAATAATACATGCCTGTTTTTAGGCCTGATTGCCATGCATAAAAATGCATAGAGTTTACTTGACCAAAGCTTGCATCTTCTAACCACAGGTTCATAGATTGTGATTGATCGATGAAAGGTGCGCGCTCGGCAGACATATTAATAATGGTTTTTTGAGAAATTTCCCAAACCGTTTTATAGGTCTCTTTTAATTTAACCGAAATTTCTGGAATATTTTGCACGCTACCATTTTCGATGATAATTTTATTGCGCATTTCGTTATTCCAAAGGTTTTCTTTGGTTAGGTCTGCTACCAGATATTTATTGATTAGCATAAACTCGCCAGACAAAGTTTGGCGCTTATATAGGTTGGATGTTTGGGCTTGGAAAGTTTCGGTATTGCCAAGGATAATGCCCGTTGAAGCGGTTGGCATACAGGCCGTTAGCAAGCTATTGCGCACGCCATATTTGGCAACTTCTTTACGCAGTGCATCCCAATCCCACAATAATTCGCCTTTTGGGCCATTGCCAGATTTTGTCCACATATCGAACTGAAACTCGCCTTCGCTCATCGGTGAGCCTTGATATGTTTCGTATGGGCCGCTTTCTTTGGCCATATCTTTAGATGCGGTTACAGATGCAAAATATATGGTTTCAAACACTTTACGGTTTATATCTGCCGCGGCTTCGCCATCATATGGAATGCCCATTTTGAAATAGACATCTGCCAAGCCTTGCATACCCAAACCAATGGGACGATGGCGGTTATTTGAAACATCGGTTTTTGGTGTTGGATAGTAATTAACATCGATAACATTATTAAGGTTTACCGCTGCATTATAGGCGACATCGTATAATTTTTTATAATCGAATGTTAGATCGTCATTTACAAATTTTGGTAAGGCGATTGAGGCTAAGTTACAAACCGCTGTTTCATCTTTTGATGAATATTCAACAATTTCGGCACAAAGGTTTGATGATTTAATAACGCCTAAATTCTTTTGGTTCGACTTTTCGTTGACCGCATCCTTATAGCACATATAAGGTTGACCCGTTTCGATTTGTGACTCGATAATGCGGCTCATAATATCGCGCGCTTTAACGGTTTTAAGGCCTTTGCCTTCGGCTTCATATTTTGTGTAGAGTGCTTCGAACTCTTTGCCATATGTATCTGATAGGCCTGGGCAGGTGTCTTGTGACATTAGTGTCCAATCGGCATCATCTTGCACGCGTTGCATGAACAAATCTGGAATCCAAAGCGCTAAGAACAAATCGCGTGTGCGGAATTCTTCAGCGCCTGTATTTTTGCGCAAATCTAAGAATGCTTCGATATCGCCATGCCAAGGTTCAAGATATACTGCTGCAACGCCTTTACGCTTGCCGCCGCCTTGATCTACCGCACGGACCGTTTCGTTAAGCACTTTTAAGAATGGCACAAGGCCGTTTGACTTGCCGCCAGTTGATTTAATGCGTGCGCCATTGGCACGGATATTATGCGCATGTAAACCAATGCCGCCAGCTGTTTTAGAGATTAAGGCACAATCTTTCATTGTGTTGAAAATGCCTTCGATGCTGTCATCTTCCATTGCCAATAAGAAGCATGAAGATAATTGCTCTAAATTTGTGCCTGAGTTAAATAATGTGGGTGTTGCGTGGGTGTAGAAACCTTGTGACAACATGTCGTAAGTTGTTTTAACTTTATCGGCATTAAACTCTTTACCTGTAACGGTTAGGGCGCAGCGCATCCATAAATCTTGTGGGCGTTCGACGACTTTATCATCTACTTTTAGAAAGTAAGCGCGCATTAATGTGGTTAGAGCAAAATAATCGAAGGTGTAATCTAAATTATAATCGATGATTTTTTCAATTTCGTCGATATTATCCATCACTTTATGATAGTGATCTTCTTT
>JABSRY010000475.1 GCA_013214985.1 Hyphomicrobiales bacterium | reverse complement strand
ACAGAGAACCTTGTTAGAAAAGTAGAAAAAGATCTCAATATTAATTTAGGAGTTAGTTTTGATGACTAACTAATTCGTCAAACAAATATTAATCGCTAAAATATCATGACTATTGAAGAAATCCAGAAAACTATTGATAGCAATTTTCATTTGCATAGATTACAAACTCAAAGAAAAATAGTCCCCACACTTCCCACCCCTCCCTGTTACTGAGCGAAGTCGAAGTAAACCGAGATTTTGATACACCCAATTGAAAATTGCTATCAAGAGTTCCTCTGCTTCATGAAACCTAGACAAACCTAGACAGGCTTGATGTTCAATTCCTGCTTCCACCAAGGGAGACGGCTCCTTCTTGTCCACAGGCGTTCACCGATAAGCCATCGGCATTGTTCATCCAACCTTCGAGATTAATCGACGCATTCAAATCCCTGTCCATAACTTGACCACAATTTTGACAATGATAAACCCTTTCAATTAAAGGCATATCCTGTATATTTCCACAGACTGAACAAGTTTTTGAACTGGGGAACCACCTATCTACTATAGTTAGTAGAAAACCAAAACATTCTTGTTTATAACTCAACAATTCTCGAAAACGATACAATCCTAAACTAGATAAGGCATTGGATAACTTATGGTTAGCCATCATGCCTTTAATGTTTAAATCTTCAATGAGAATATGTTGATAAGTTTTAGCCAATAATGTGGTGGTTTTTTGTAGAAAATCCTCTCGAATGTTGGTTATTCTCTTATGCTTTTTTCTTAGTTTCTGGTAGTATTTAACAGCATTTTTAGATGCCAATATTTCAGAACGACGGTTGCCTAGCACCTTATTCCTGTTTCTCCACTGCATCTTTTCTAGCTTGGTTTTCGCTTTTTTAAGAGAAGATGGAGCCTCTAAGATATTTCCGTCACTAAGAGTGGCAAAAGTTTTTATTCCTAAATCGATTCCTACTCGTTTCTGGCTGTGTTTCATCTCAGGTATTTGACAAGCTGAAATGGCAAAACTTACATACCATTTACCAGCTTCTCGCGAGATAGTAAAGGTTTGAGAAACACAGTTATAAGGGATACCTTCTTTTAATCTGAAACTTCCCAATGTAGGAATTTTTATTTTTTTTCCCTCCTTGACTAATACTTTGCCATTAGAACTATCTACTGTGAAACTACAGTTATGTTTCTTCTTTTTAAAGCGAGGTAAATCTGCTTTGATTTTGGGATCTCGCCAACGAGAAAATGCTTTTTTTAAGTCTCTAAAAGCATTCTGATAGATGCGTGATGAATATTTATTTGTCCACAAATATTCTGTTTGCTTTTTAGTAATGTTTGTAAAGACTTTTTTGATAGCATCTAACCGTTTTGAGTCACTGCCAGAGATTTCGGCAATATCCCAGGTGGCTTTGAGGAGAGATAATCCATGATTGTACACAAAGCGAGAGAAGCCAGCACAGCCTTTCATAAAGCTCTTTTCTTTATTATTTAGCTTTAATTCTCTCTTAATTGCGTACATGATTAGCATTGAATCTCTTGTTTACATTCTAGGGGCTTGTCTAGGTTTTTGTCAAGGTTCTCTTTGAGCTTTTTCTTATAATTCCTCGTTCCATAGAGACGACAACTAAAGCAATGAATGATGTCCATCATATCCTCAACCAGTTCTTGTTGTGGAGATAATGAATCATTATTAGCTACAATTATCTTTGTGCCATTTATGGTTGCTATCTGTTCTACTAAATCAAAGGCGAACCGACACAATCTATCTTTATGTGCCACGTAAATAGATTCAACTTGTCCTGTCATAACTTGTGATAACAGTGTTAAAAATTTTTTCCTTTTAAAATTTAATCCCCCACCTATTTCTTTTATCACTTTATCTATGGTTATCCCATTAGCCGTACAGAATTGTTTCATTGCTTCTACTTGGTTAGATAGTTCGGGTTTTTGAGCATTTGAGGACACCCGACAATAAATTATATTAATACGAGGGTTTTTTATTATTCCTTTAATTTGATTAATGTGTTCATCTGTATAGTAGCGATGACCCCCTACAGTTCTTAATGGCTTTAGTTTCCCAGAGGAGTCCCATCGATGTAATGTTTTGACACTGACTCCGGCTAAATCAGCAAATTCATTCGGTCTATAGTGCATCCTAGACATTATGTACAGGTATGTCTAGTATTGTACAGGTTTTTGTCTTCTAGAAAAACCTCACTTTTACTTCTATTTAGGTTGAGTACCTCGTCAGTCTGAGAAGCTTGTTCAACCTGAGAAGTTGGCGTTAATTCAGACAGTGTAAAGCTGGTATTCGCAGGAATGTCCTGCAATTTATCGTTGCCAAAGATCGAGAAAACTTCACCAGAATTGATACCACCACCACCATTTTGGGTTGATGCCGACACATAGGGATTCCCAATCACTAGGTCATCCAGTCCGTCGCCGTTAATATCGCCCCCTGTAGCAACTTCAAGGGTTTGGTAGCCAGTACTTAATTGGGATGTTGCACTTCCCAACTGACCGTTATTTTTCGTTGCACTTGAATCGGTCAGTAGGCTAGATTCGGAGTTCATGGGGTAATAGCCAACCAAATTAGCTTGACTGCTGGGAGATGCAAGGCGTATAAAGCGGTTGGTTTGAATTTCTTCCGGGGTACGAGCTATGTTCCAGAATCGGATCTCTTTGACTTGTCCTGTGAAGAAATCTCCGGTATTTCCTTCACTACCCAAGTAAACGGGAGTGTTGTTTG
>JABSRY010000474.1 GCA_013214985.1 Hyphomicrobiales bacterium | reverse complement strand
ATGATGAATTTTCGGCAGAAACCGTCGAAGAGCATTATCAATTCAACGACTATTTTTCCAAAGGCGCTAAGCTATCTCTCGGCATCGATCCTATCGGAAAACTCGCCATATCTGGCATTCAAACAACCGACGAAGTTCAGCTAAAATCTTTAATTCAAAATGCATTAGACCAATTTAATGCAACCCATATTTTGCGTGTCGATGGCCGTATTGCTCATAATGCGGGCGCAAGCGAGGCGCAAGAGTTAAGCTTCATCATATCCAGCGCATTAACCTACCTTAAATGGGCAGATGAAGCCAATATTGATCTAAATATAGCCGCTCAAAAAATCGAGATATGCGTTTCAACTACTCAAAACCAATTTATAACCATTGCAAAAATTCGCGCTCTGCGCCAATTATGGGCAGAGTTGCTCGATGGCCTATCAATAAAGCAGTCCGAGGCCTATATTTTTGCCGAAACCTCATTCCGCATCATTACAAAACGCGACCCGTGGGTTAACATATTACGTGCAACAGTGGCTTGCTTCTCGGCAGGTTTAGGCGGCGCGAATCAAATTGCAATTCAGCCGCTTAGCAGCGCAATAGGCCTTGCACCCAGTTTCGATCGCCGCATAGCAAGGCACATTCAAACCATTTTAATAGAAGAAAGCCATTTAGCAAATGTAAACGACCCAAGCAATGGTTCGGCATATATCGAAACTTTAACCACCGAAATTACTCAAAAATCTTGGGTGGCATTTCAAGAAATCGAAAAATCAAACGGCATCATTGAATGCCTGATAAACGGTACTATTCAAGCACAAATAGCTCAAACAACTGCCCAAAGATAACAGAATTTAGTAATAAGAAAAGAAGCCATCACTGGCACTTCAGAATTTCCCAATTTAAAGGAAGATGCATATCAATGTGAGGATGTTAAAAAATCATCCATTAAAGACACAGTCTATATAGCAAAAATCAAAAAACTTTCCCCGGTTCGCGATGCCGAAATTTTCGAAACATTGCGCGATAAATCCGATGCTATTTTGAATGACACAGGCAAAAGACCCAATATCTTCATCGCAAAAATAGGCCAAAGCAAAGACTATCTTGCCCGCGCGACATTTGCAAAAAACTTTTTCGAAGTCGGCGGGTTCGAGGCATTAGAAGGCGATGGCAACGATATAGCCCAAATCATCGCGGAGTTCAAAACCAGCCAGTCGAATTATGCAATCATCGCATCAAGTGATGCACTTTATACAATGCATGCCGCAAAACTTGCCGCAGCTTTAAAATCTGCAGGCGCCAAATATATTTATTTGGCAGGCAAACCGTCAACAGATGCACAGCCAATTTTCACCCAAGCGGGGGTCAATGCCTATATTTTTGCCAAGTCAAACTTGGTCGAAACACTAACCGCTTTATACGCCTTAACTGAAAAAGGTAATCATTAATGTCTAAATTCAAAAATATTGCAGATCGCCCACTTTCTGGCAAATTCACCCATGCCTCAAGCACTGCTGATAACGCAACATTCGATACCCCCGAGGGCATCACCCTTAAAGCACATTATAATGCCGATGATATAAAAGACCTGCCCTATTTAGATAGCTTGCCAGGTTTTGCGCCATATATTCGTGGCCCATACCCAACCATGTATGCCGCCAGACCGTGGACAATCCGCCAATATGCTGGGTTTTCAACTGCCGAAGATAGCAATGCATTTTATCGCCGCAATTTAGCTGCAGGGCAAAAAGGCCTATCTGTTGCGTTCGATTTAGCAACCCATCGCGGTTATGATAGCGATCATGAGCGCGTTACTGGCGACGTCGGCATGGCAGGCGTGGCAATCGATAGCATTTACGATATGCGCACCCTATTTGATAAAATCCCACTCGATCAAATGTCCGTTTCTATGACCATGAATGGCGCCGTTTTACCCATTCTAGCACTTTATGTAGTCGCCGCCGAAGAACAAGGCGTCCCACCCGAAAAACTCAGCGGCACCATTCAAAACGATATTCTCAAAGAATTCATGGTGCGCAACACTTATATATACCCACCCAAACAAAGCATGAGAATTATCTCCGATATTTTCGAATATACTTCAAAATATATGCCAAAATACAACTCTATTTCAATTTCTGGCTACCATATGCAAGAAGCAGGCGCCACGGCAGATTTAGAACTCGCCTATACATTGGCAGATGGTTTAGAATATGCCAAAGCTGGCGTTGCAGCAGGCATCGATATCGATAAATTCGCCCCGCGTCTTAGTTTTTTCTGGGCAACAGGTATGAATTTCTTTATCGAAATCGCCAAAATGCGCGCCGCCCTCATGATCTCGGCAGATAAAATGCGAAAATTCAACCCCAAAAACCCCAAAAGCCTATCATTGCGTACCCATTGCCAAACCTCAGGGTGGAGCTTAACTGCACAAGATGTGTTTAACAATGTTAGCCGCACCTGTGTCGAAGCTATGGCCTCAACCCAAGGCCATACCCAAAGTTTACATACCAATGCTTTAGATGAGGCACTGGCATTACCAACCGATTTTTCGGCACGCATTGCCCGTAATACTCAATTATTCATTCAACAAGAAACCGCAACTTGCGATGTTATCGACCCGTGGAGCGGCAGCTATTTTGTCGAAAAACTAACCCACGAATTGGCCGAAAAAGCCTTAGCCCACATGGCAGAGATCGATGAAATTGGCGGCATGGCAAACGCCATTGATGCAGGCATTCCAAAGCTGCGCATCGAAG
>JABSRY010000473.1 GCA_013214985.1 Hyphomicrobiales bacterium | reverse complement strand
GAATATTCACAGCTACACGAAGACAAGCAGCTCTCAATGTTCTGATACCCCGCTGCTTGCGGCGGGGTTCTTCATTGACCTTGGTAGGCCTTTCCCCCGCTTTAGGCACGTTTTTGGCAGGCGTTGTACTCGCAAATAGCGAGTTTAGGCACGAGCTAGAAAGCGATATTGAACCGTTTAAAGGCTTGTTATTAGGCCTATTTTTCATCACAGTAGGCGCAGGTATTAACTTCGGTTTATTGTTCGACGATTTTACAAATATCTTAGGCCTAACGCTAGGCTTAATGTTGCTCAAAGCGGTGGTTCTACTGCTTATTGCAACAGTGTTTAAAATGCGCTTATCCGATAAATGGTTATTCTCATTGGGGCTTGCCCAAGCATGTGAATTTGGTTTTGTGCTGTTGGCATTCTCCGTACAAAGCGCCGTAATTCCGGTCGATTTAGCCGATAAATTACTGCTAATTGTGGCATTGTCAATGATGTTTACCCCAGCCTTATTCATTATATATGATAAAGTTATATTGCCCATGGTCACCAAAAAACAAGGCCGTAAGGATGATGAAATTGCAACAAAAGGCACCGCGATAATTGCAGGTCACGGTCGGTTTGGTCAAATTATCAACCGTGCGTTAATGGCCTCAGGCTACAAAACAGTGGTGATAGACCAACATGCAGAACTCATCGAAGGCATGCGCAAGTTTGGCATCGAAGTTTTCTACGGCGATGCATCTCGCCCCGATTTGTTACATGCAGCAGGTCTGCACGAAGCAAAATTATTAGTGGTTGCGATAGACGATGCCGAACAAGCAATTGCGTTGGTTGAACATGCCAGAATGGAGCATCCAGACTTGCATATTATTGCCCGCGCAAAAGATAGAAATGAAGTTTATAAACTCTATTATGCAGGCGCATCAGATATTGTCCGCGAAACGTTCGATTCTAGCGTACGTGCCGCAGGCTATGCCCTAAAAGCGCTTGGCGTTCACCCGCACGAGGTCGAAAAAAGCATGGTGCAATTTGTCGAGCATGATCGTAAAAGCCTGCGCGATATGGCATCGGTCTGGAAAGCAGATGTTGATAATTTCGAGAATGAAGAATTATTGGCTATGGCAAAAGATCTAACTGCTGAGTTAGAAGAGCTTATGCACGCAGATAAATCAGAGCTAAGTGCAAATATTCATGGCGGCTGGGTACCACCTAATATTGCAGCTCAAAATGTAGCCAATAAAATAAAAGCAGCGGAATAGGTAATATAAATAATGCAAAAAACAGTTATAGAAGATGATGAACCTAAATTTGTTACAGGTAATTTAATGAAACATGTTTCGGTCATGTCTTTTACTGCAAGTATTGGCCTTATGGCCATTTTTGCGGTAGATTTTGTCGATCTGTTATTCATCTCCATGTTGGGTAACATCGCCTTAGCCGCTGCGGTTGGCTATGCGGGCATCATTCTATTTTTCACCAATAGTATCAATATGGGTTTGTCCATCGCGGCAGGCACACTGGTTGCGCAATCATTGGGTAAAAAAGACAAACCTGCAGCTCGCGAATATGCCACAGCGGTTATGTTATTGGGTTTTGTGTCTAGTATTTTTGTGGTCATAGCAGTGCTAATGTCTTTAGATAATATTTTGGGGCTAATTGGCGCAGAAGGCGAAACCCTAATACAAGCAAAAAAATACATTCATATCATTTTGCCAACCATGCCATTCATGTCTATAGGTTTTGCAGCAATGGCCGTTTTGCGGGCTTATGGCGATGCTAAACGCTCGATGTATTGCACATTATATGGTGGTTTGCTAAATGCAGTGCTGGCACCCATCTTTATTTTTGCGTTAGATTTTGGGCTAGAAGGCGCCGCAATGGCAAGCGTAGCTGCTCGCTTTTTAATGATTTATTTAGCAGTTTCACCACTAATTAAATCACATGATGGCATGGCACCTGTCGCAATAAGCCTAATAACCAACCATATAAAACCCATTTTTAGCCTTTTAGTACCCGCAATTTTAGCCAATGTGGCAACGCCCATTGGTTCGGCAATTATCATGCGTGAAATGGCAAAATTTGGCACCGATGCAGTTGCTGGCATGGCAATCATCGGGCGAATGTCACCCGTTGTATTCTCGGTAGTTTTTGCACTTTCTGGCGCAATAGGGCCAATAGTTGGGCAAAATTTTGGCGCAGGTAAAATGGATAGAGTACGCACCGCCTTTATAGATGGGTTAAAATTCACCTTCATTTATGTGCTTATCGTCTCAGTCATTCTATTCTTTGTAAGAGATTATATTGTAGATATTTTTGGCGTAACAGGCGAGGCGGCCGAGCTAGTTATTCTGTTCTGTGGGTTTCTATCTCTAACCTTCTTTTTCAATGGGGTCATTTTTGTAGCCAATGCATGTTTTAATAATTTGGGCTATCCAATTTATTCTACCTATGTAAACTGGGGCAGAAATACATTCGGCACCTTACCATTCATCTTGGTTGGCGCAAGCTATTGGGGTGCATCAGGCATATTGTTAGGCCAAGCATTGGGCGGCGCAATCTTTGCAATCATTGCACTTTGGCTTAGTTTTAAAATCATGAATGCTGGCGGCATAAAACATAAAGTCGATGCGTTCCACATTCACTCTCGTATTCATAATATGCACATTCGCAGACGCTAAACCAAGCAACATATAGCCTAACGCCTTTAAAATGATTACACTGATATAATGACCTATTCTGTTGATTTTCGCCGCCATATCCTT
>JABSRY010000472.1 GCA_013214985.1 Hyphomicrobiales bacterium | reverse complement strand
TATCATAATCAATAGAGAATCTATTTAAATCAAAACGTCAACACAATATTCGGAGTTTCAAAGACTCAGAGTATAATCATTTAATTTTAAAAATCGATATTCGGGCTGAAAGCCAGTCCCAATAAGGATTACAGACATGCCGGCGGACAAACCGTTCTTTTAGTCAATAAACCCCAGAAAGATGTTCATGGCGTGTTTCTTCTCGGACAGCATATCCCATCAGATCATCAGGCTTTAGGCCAAGCTGTGCAGCAATAAATTGTGAAATCTCTTGAGGAATCACTTCACCTGGCGCAAGTAAACGCCCAGGGAAACGCAATGCGCAGAGTTGCAAAGCAAAACCGAAACGATTGTGTGTACGACGTCTCATTTGAATATATTCAAGATCATCATCAGCTAATATATAGTGACGAAGCAGTGAGGTTTCATCCGTCGGTAGATCAAATAAGGCGGCGCGCTGGCGTATTGTTAAGATGATGCGATGTGCCATGTTTTTACTTCCTATCCGTTAGAGAATGAGGTGTGAAGAGCAGTCGAATATAAAGTTAAGGTAAGGGGTGGAGCCACTGATTAGTTTTAATCCCGCATTTTGTTCATGAGGCGAAAAAACCAGTCATTTTTATATCTCATCAAACGGTCGTTTGTTGAGGCAGAATTTAAGGTTAACTCAATTTGTGGGAAACCCTCACTTTAATTGTCTTATTTTTCCGTCTTATAAAAGTATATCTTATAAACCCATTAATATGCTATAAAAATAAGACAATATCAAAAAAGCAGGAAAAAATGGCCAAAATAATTGGATATGCCAGAGTTAGCACCAACGATCAAAATTTGGATTTACAAATTGACGCCTTAAAAAAAGATGGCTGTACAAAAAGAAATATTTTTTTAGATAAAGTTTCTGGAACCAAAAAAGACCGCCCAGGTCTAGAAGCCTGTTTAGCCATTTTAGAACCAGGTGATACTTTATTAGTCTCACGGCGTTTTCATTAACAAATATTAACCTTTAATATTGATATTTTGCATACAAAAAATTGAAAATTGCTCAGTAAATCGTAAATTTTATTGCCTAAAATTTGATTTTAGGTAGCCAAAGAGTATTAGTGCAAAATATATTGCAACATTACACCAGAATAAAGTTAATTATTATGGTTAATATTTGTTAATGAAAACGCCGTGTTATTAGTCTGGCGGCTTGATCGCTTAGGCAGATCTATGTCACATTTGGTTATGCTAGTAGAACAGCTTCTTGAAAAGAAAATTGGATTTAGATCTATTTGTGATGGCGCTATTGATACAACAACCGCTTCAGGAGAATTTATTTTTAATGTATTTTCAGCACTTGCACAGTTCGAAAGGCGGCTTATTCAGGAGCGAACAAGAGCTGGGTTAGAAGCAGCCAGAGGGAAAAAAGGTGGACGTAAAGCCATAAAAGCAAGTGATCCTCGGGTCATTACTGCCAAAGAAATGTACAAACAAAAAACTATCAGTATTCAAAAAATATGCACAACACTAAGTATTTCAAGAGCAACTTTCTATCGATATTTGAGCATCGAATAAATAATAATATCAAAATAGATTGAACTAAATTACATGCCCATACCTATTGGATATCATGAAAATATTATAACGCCAGATGCTTCACGTAAGATTGAAGCGATGTGGAGCTTTGTTGCTCAAAAGTCAGGTAGTACTGTTATCTTACCTGATGGTAGATGTGACCTCATTATAAAATTTAACACCAAAAAATCAAAAACACTGATGCCAATCATTACGGGGCCCGCAACTCAACCATATCAAATTGAGTTTGAAAAATATGATACTTGGATTGGTGTTAGATTACGCCCTGGCAATGGACAATTATTATGGCAAAAAGACATATGTAGAGCTAAAGATCAATTAGTGCGTGGTTTAGATGTCATAAAACACCTCCCAAAGTTAAATAACATTTTTAACTTTGGTCTTGATATCACAAATATACAAATAGAGTTTAAAAAGTTTTTAGCAGCAGAAATGGACATAAAGCTATCTACAAAATTAATAAAAGCCCTTGAGTTCATTCATCAGACAGGAGGACGCGGGCGTATAGAAGCTATCGCTAATTCTATACAATGTTCAAGCCGCCAATTGTCGCGAATATTTATAAACAATGTTGGCCTAACAACAAAAGATTATGCATGCTTGGTTCAATTTCATCGAGCATTAAAGCTGGTAAATAATGAAGGGTTACCCCTAGCAGATGCAGCCTTTGAAGCGGGCTATGCAGACCAAGCTCATATGAACCGATCTTTCAAACGTTTTGGTGGTTTTACGCCTAATAGCATTCCAGAAGATTTATCGATCCCTGGCCTATTTAATTAAATAAAGTAAAAATGTCTGATTTATTCAATATAATATAGGTAAATAAGGCTATATAAGGTTTATGGAACTTAAATATATTATAATTTATGTAGATGATGTACCTAATACGGTTAAATTCTACGAGGATGCATTCGGCTTAACTTGCCGTTTTATGCATGAAAGTAACCAATATGCCGAGATGGAAACTGGCGCGACCGCACTGGCATTTGCGGTCAATGATATGGCTGAAATGAATGGCCTTGCCATTATGCCAAATTTAAAGTCTGCAACACCAGCTGGTTGGGAGATTTGTTTGGTAACAGACAATATCAAAAAAGCTTATGTCAAGGGCAGAGTAAAACTCTACCACTAGGGCGGCGCAAAACAAGTCCACTTTGGTTTGACTGTTGATTTAA
>JABSRY010000471.1 GCA_013214985.1 Hyphomicrobiales bacterium | reverse complement strand
GATGCCTATCCGCCTCTTCCAATATATAACATAAATTGAAAGCATTGGCCGCCTACAGCTCATCATGCCATCTCCTTTATTGAATTTATCTTTTTTAGAAATTACTCTAACTTTTAGCCCGTTTAGCGGCCTGTGCCGCCGCAATATTTGGTGGCGTCCACCCTCTGTGATGGTCAGAATTTAAGTTAGAACCATCATCGCTCATAATATCATTAAGTTGAGCGTTGATATTTTTCGCAACTTCCATAAGTTCCTTATTCTAAAAATTACTGACATCTTCCTTCCAGACCGATGCAATTGCTTGTGTTGAAGCGCGATCATGATCGATAAATTTAGTGAGCTTTTTTTCAACTTCGTGGGGATGCATGCCCAAGGCTTCAAGCGCATAGCGCGATGCACGCACGCTTGAATCAAACATTTCACGTACGATATCATCCGCCCCAGCATAATATAATTTAAAGACTTCTGTACGGTCGATCGCACGGGCAACAATATGCAAATTTGGGCATTCCATTTTAACATGTTTAATCAACGCTATTGCTTGTTCGGCATCATCTATTGCAACTACTAATAATTTTGCTTGATGTAAACCCGCTGCATGTAATGGTCTGGCCTTGCGGCATCGCCATAAAACACCTGTACGCCAAATTTTCGCATGCCTTCGATTAAATCGACATGTTGATCAATCACCACGGTTTTATAACCTGAGCTTAACAATACACGGTTGATAATTTGCCCAAAACGGCCATGGCCAGCAATGATAACTGAGCCTTGTTCGGATATCTCATCATCTTCTCTGGTTTGAGTTTTATTGGCCAGTGGCAATACAATTTTATCAAACAAAATAAACAATGCAGGTGTTAGCAACATAGAAAGTGCAACTACCAACAATAACTTATCGGCCAATTCACCCGGTATTACTGCATTTTGCACCGAGAATGCCAATAATACAAAGCCAAATTCACCCGCCTGAGCCAAGCCCAGTGAAAATAACCATTTATCCGTTAAGCGCATTTTAAAAACAAACGCAATGACCAGCAATACCGTTGCTTTAAGCACCATTAAACCGATAGTAAGCCCTAAAATAACACCAATTTCATCAAAAAGCAGTACGAAATTAATTCCTGCCCCAACAGTAATAAAGAATAGACCTAATAGAAGACCTTTAAATGGCTCAATATCGCTTTCTAATTCATGCCTAAATTCGCTATTAGCCAGCACAACGCCTGCCAAAAACGTGCCCAAAGCAGGCGACAGGCCTACCAAAGTCATTAAAATAGCGATGCCAATAACCAACATCAATGCTGCTGCCGTAAAAACTTCACGCAGTTTAGCCGCTGCAATAAACCGAAATAGAGGCCTCGAAAGATAATGACCACCCACCACAACAACAGCAACGGCTGCAATGGTAACCAAGGTAACTTGCCACCCAGCAAGGCCATCGACCAAACTAAAAGCGGCATGACCATCTTCGGCACCATCTGACATTGCTGCTTGTAATTCTGGCAAAGCCAGCAAGGGTACAAGTGCTAACATAGCAATTACCGCAATATCTTGAAACAACAGCACCGAAAAGCTATTTTGGCCACCATCGCCCTTCATCAAACCCTTTTCGTTTAATGTTTGCAATACAATGGCAGTAGAAGATAATGAGAAAACCAAGCCAACCGCTCCATGACAGGCCTAACGCCATGCCAATAGCCATTGCAGCCGCAGAGGGAGCTATCACCTGAAATGAGCCTAAACCGATTAGTTTTGAGCGCATGTTCCACAATGTTTTGGGATCAAGCTCCAAACCCACAACAAACAACATCATCACCACACCAAATTCAGCAAAATGTTGAATATCCTGGGTTTCTGAGCCAACTAAACCTGTAACTGGGCCAATGATAATGCCCGCAATTAAATAACCTAAAACCGAACCAAGACCAAACCGCTTGGCAATTGGCACGGCGATAACCGCAGCGCAAAGATAAATAAACGCTTGTAATAAAAGACTGGTCATTAGTTAACCTCATTTATTGGAAGTTGTGAAATATTAAGATATTCGCGAGAAATTGCCTCTGACATATTTAGCCTATCGCTACTTAGTGCATTTAATAGTCTACCATATTCAATGGCGTGATTCTCGATCTCACCATTTTGTTGCGCCTCAAGTGACGCGTGCAAAATAAACGGTGGAATATATTGCATCTGACAAAGTTCAGCAGTTAATTCGAGCGGTTTTAAAAATGTGCGTAAGCTGTGTTTGTTATCCCCATCCACCGAATAAGCCTGATCACTTCGACCAGCCGTTGCGGCAATTAGGAATTTTTTACCTTTAAGTTTGTCCCCATCATGGCCATAAGCAAAACCAAATTCTAACACCAAATCTTGCCACTCTTTAAGAATTGAGGGTGTCGAATACCAAAAAATTGGAAATTGGAAGACAATAACATCATGTTCGAGCAATCTCTTTTGCTCTGCCTCTACATCTATTTTAAGACGCGGATACTGGGCATATAAATCTATGAATGTCAGACCCTCCACTTGCTTGGCTGCCACGGCCATCGCAGCATTGGCTTTTGAATGATGTTGCGCGGGATGTGCAAACAATATTAGAATTTTTTTACTTTTAACCTGCTCGGTCATAAACTAGCTTCTGCTATTCGAGAAAGTAGGTAGGCTAGCATCATTTAATAATGTATATCAAATATTCTTTGGTAGTATACACGCCTCACTCCAAGACCCGAAAGTCTTGATGTGATATTATACGGAAATTATCTGTAACTTGATCTCGG
>JABSRY010000470.1 GCA_013214985.1 Hyphomicrobiales bacterium | reverse complement strand
TATACAATACTTCATATTGATACATAAAATTTTGCATTTAATTAAATTAGGCCATATTAACAGCCAATTTAGCAACCAATGCCATCAAATGGTCAACTTCTTCAACTTTAAACGTCGTCTTTTCTAAATTTTTTTTCGCAGATTTAGATTCCTTTTGGTTCTGATTGGCAATAATCGCCTGAGTGAAGCCCAGTTTTTCCGCCTCTTTAAGTCGCGCAGCACTTTGGCTTGGGTTTCTTGTCGATCCAGAAAGCGCAATTTCACCAAAAATAATAGTCCCTTTAGGCAATGGCTTCTGGGTGATAGAGGATATCAATGCAGCGGCAACCGCCATATCAGCCCCAGGTTCATGTATTTTTAACCCGCCCGCCACATTTAAATAAACATCATGTTTAGAAAGCCCCAACCCACAATGCGAATCCAACACAGCAAGAATCATCGCTAGCCGAGATGAATCCCATCCAACCACAGCGCGGCGTGGGGTGGCTAAGGATGTTTCAGCAACCAACGCCTGAATTTCTACCAATAACGGGCGCGTACCCTCCATACCAGCAAATACCGCAGCACCCGGTGTTCGGCCTTCTCTATCGCCTAAAAATAATTCAGATGGGTTCGATACTTAGCTTAAACCAAGGCCAGTCATTTCAAATACGCCAATTTCATCAGTCGCGCCAAAACGGTTTTTAACGCCCCTTAAAATTCTATATTGATGTCCGCGCTCGCCTTCAAAATAAAGCACAGCATCCACCATATGCTCAACCACGCGCGGCCCCGCAATCTGGCCATCTTTGGTAACATGTCCAACTAATATCACCGCAACATTATGCGCTTTGGCATAGCGTATTAAAGTTTGGCAACTTGTTCGAACTTGCGAAACAGTACCAGGTGCACTGTCCAAATTGTCTGACCACATGGTTTGTATCGAATCAATAATCACCAAAGCGGGCTTGGGTTTAGATGTGTCATCCAATGTCGCAATAATGTTCGATAAATTCGTCTCAGCACCTAGCTCAACTTGGCTCATTTCCACCTTCAAACGCTCAGCACGCAGCCTAACTTGAGCAATCGCTTCCTCGCCAGATATATATACAACTCGGTTGCCCGAATCAGATAATTTTGCAGCAACCTGTAATAATAAGGTCGATTTACCAATACCAGGGTCACCCCCCACCAATATCGCCGAGCCGGGCACAATACCGCCGCCCGCAACACGGTCAAATTCGTTAATACCAGTTTTATATCTCGGTTCTTCAACAATATCGCCTTTAAGTGGCACAAGTTTAATAAGCCTGCCTTTACTAGCAGATTTTACAGGTGTGCCACCAATACCACTGCCTTCAGATTGCTCTTCCAAAGTGTTCCATTCAGCGCAATTGTCGCAGCGGCCTTCCCATTTACCATAAGTAGCGCGGCAGGATCTGCAAATATAGACAGTTTTATTTTTAGCCATAATTAAATATATCTTTTCTGAAAACGCGGCCCAATATTGGTAAGAATTTCATAACTAATCGTATTTGACCATTCGGCCATCATTTCAAGCGAAATATTTGTACCAATAATTTCTACAAAAGTCGCTTCTCTTAACTTATCTTCTGGCACATTGCTCACATCCACCACCGTCATATCCATCGATATTCTGCCCAATATCGGCAACTTATAATCATCAAAATAAAAATAAGCATCTTGGTTGCTGTTAGATGTGCCTAACGCTCTAAACAAACCATCGGCATAACCCGCCGAAATCACCGCTGCCTTAATATTTTCATCACAAATATAGGTATGATTATACCCAATTTTATCGCCTTTTTTCAAATCAATTATTTGTAATATCCGTGCCGATATTTCAACCACAGGTTCCAAATCAATTGGGTAATTATTCGTAGTTTTAACACCAAAAATAGCAATACCTGGCCGCAATATATTAGTGTTTTTAGCCTCTACATCTTGTAGCTTTTTCAGCGCAATCGCAGCACTATTACCAAAACTTCTTCTATATTCAGGCACCTTTTGAGTAATCTGCTCAAATCGGTTAATTTGTTCAATATTCTGAATGTCCAAAGGCTCATCAGCACTGGCAAAATGGCTTAAAATATGGTCAATATTTAGCGCATCCAAAATATAAGCATCAATATTAATATAATCCTCTAATTCAACTCCAAGTCTATTAATGCCAGTGTTAAAATGAATAACACAAGGCAATTGTTGGCGGTCTTTTTGCCCCCAATCATACCAAGCCCTAATTTGATCAAGGCTCGATAAACAAGGCACCAAGCTATATTGCTGATATAAATTTTCAGTGTCTTTAAATAAACCATCCAAAATATATATCGATATATCGCTAAACTTCATCCGCAACTTAATGCCTTCTTCAGGCGTAGCCACATAATAAATGCGGCAACCAACTTCATATAACGCCATGGATGTTTCAAACATACCAAGCCCATATGAGTTTGCTTTTACAACAGTAGATATAAGTGTGTTTTCGTCATATTCAAGGCAGAATTGTTTAATTTTTTTATAATTATTATCAACAAGCGCTTTTTTCGCTGCTTGTTCAGCTACTTCATTGATTGGCATATATCATAAAGCTTTTGAGTATTACTACTATAGACGACGCAAGGTTATTCAATACTACATTAATCGTATAATAAAACCTATGGCAATCCATATTATTAGTCATCGACTAAATCTTAGAACGCTATTTCTTCTAGAAATACATCATTTTAGGTTTCAGTTAATAAAAACCTCCTCACTTTCATACATTCCATGACGAACATCTACTGAAATAGG
>JABSRY010000047.1 GCA_013214985.1 Hyphomicrobiales bacterium | reverse complement strand
TCAAAATTATTCGTTTTAGAAAATGCATATTATCTTTTATGTACTTTTTTAGCACAAATTGATGACGTCGATTTGAATGATTATTTGCCCTTACTAAATACGATGCTAGAAAAAAAATTGCCATTCATATGCTCTAATCCAGACCGATTGGTCGATGTCGGCGGCATATTATATTATTGTGCAGGCGCAATGGCCGATATGTATGAAGAAATAGGCGGTGAAGTAATTTATACAGGCAAACCGCATGATGTCATCTATCAAAAAGCGATAGAGAAATTAGAAATATTATCAAAAGGCATCAAACCCCAAAAAATCCTCGTCATTGGTGATAGCTTAAGCACAGATGTGCCAGGCGCAAACCGCTTAGGCAGCGACATGCTCTATGTTGCAGATGGCATTCACGCACGCGAGTTTGAGCGGCTAGAAAGCAATATAACAAATGCAGATATATTCTCTAAAGAGTTCGAGACATTCATTAGCCAAAAAATTACCCAAGAAAAGCTAGATGTAAAATATTTTATTGAACAACTAGCATAAGCCCAAAATACAAAAAAGGCAGAGAAAACTCTGCCTTCTTAAAATATTTAAAATCAGTCAAATCTCGATATTAGTCGAACATTGCATCAATATCGTTTTGGTTAGTTGCGTCATCATTCGATTGCGGTCCATGAAGAATCTGCTCTTTTTCACGTTTTAGACGGGCTTCTTCTTCTTCAGAAACATAATCATCTCCGTCACGCACCCCAGTTGCATCCGCAAACCTAGAAACACGGTCTTCAATATGTTTAAGCGTTGTAACAACTTTTGTAATACGTTGCCCAGTAATATCTTGAAAAGAACAAGCTTCAAAAATTTCCATAACACAGCTATTTACAACTGTTTGATAGGCTGCGGGGTCAGAAATATCTGCCTCCATAATTTTTTCAGCATTTTCCATTATTTTATCAGTAGCAGCTTCAGTAGCAGCAACAACTTCATCAAGCTCACGCCCTGCAACAGGTATATGTTCGCCCTTAAGCTTGTTGGCTTGCAAATTAGAAATATCACCTTTGGCTTTTTCAATATAAGATGCAATATCCCGCATCTCTTTGTAAACCGCCATATCCATGCTTTCAAAAAAAGCATGCATGCTGTTCATCATAATCTCTGCCATTGACATAACATCACCAATGCGAATGTCTTTATTTCTCGCATCTTTAAGTAGGGATAGTATCTCATCAGAATGCTTCGATAATGCACTGTTAAATTTCATTATTTCTTGCCCTCTAATTTTTAAATATATTGTTTATTGTATATAAAAGTAAAACTATGCTTCCCCAAATACGGCATTAATTTTTGCTTTTAGTGTTGCAGCGTTAAAAGGTTTAACGATGTAATTGTTCACACCAGCTTTTTTGGCGGCAATAACATTTTCAGTTTTAGATTCTGCGGTAACCATAATAAACGGTGTTTTAGCAAGCACATCATCGGCGCGTACTTCTTTAAGAAGTTCATATCCAGTCATCGGCTCCATATTCCAGTCAGAAATAACCAACCCATATTTGCCATCTTTCAATTTAGAAAGTGCTTCAGTGCCATCGGCAGCATCGTCAATATTTTCAAAACCCAATTGTTTCAATAGGTTTCTAATAATTCTAATCATTGTTTTATAATCATCAACAACTAAAACTTCCATTGATAGATCTAAAGCCATATATTCCACTCCAAAATTCAGTAACTCAATATGCTCAGGCATATTGACACAACTACTATTAAATAAATTGACATCAACAGAATTAAAATTGATGTCCAATTAGAATTGATACTCAACTAAGGACATAAAAATAAGGTTAACAAATCCAATTTGATTGGATTTATACTAATAAATTATGCTAAAGGTTTATAAATGTTCGCAACACTCGTTAACACTAATTTAATGTTCTGCGAATTACCAAGGTGTAATTTATGTACCAGTTTAATGCAAATGCCGACCATATCATCAATAATTCACTGAAGTTAAAAGATGAGATGCATGGTGCTGTGTTGGCTATTGGTAATTTTGATGGCGTGCATAAAGGGCATCAATATATACTTGAACATGCCTTAAATATCGCCAAGCAAGATGCTACTAAACGCGTGCCGTTCGGGGTTATTACTTTTTCGCCGCACCCGCGGGCATTTTTTAATGCCGAAAATAGTTTTTTCAGGTTAAGCGATAATGCCACAAGAGCAGGGCTTTTTGAGCAGCTAAATCTCGATTTGTTGGTTGTATTGGAGTTCAGTAAACAGTTAGCGAACCTTACGGCCGAGGATTTTGTATCAAAAATCTTGGTTGGGCTTATTAAAATTTCTCATGTCATTGTCGGTGAAGATTTTTGTTTTGGCAAAAACCGTCAGGGCGACGCAAATTTTCTTAAAGAAATGGGCGTAAAATATGGCTTTGGCGTTAGTATCTTAAACCAAATAGAAGCGGCAGATAAAGTTATTTCATCAAGCCATATCCGCCAAGCATTAAGGGATGGCAATGTCGAACAAGCCAGTAGTTTACTGGGTCACCATTGGTATATTGAAGGCATTGTCGAAAGTGGGCAACAATTAGGGCGCACTATTGGTTTTCCAACCATAAATGTAGCAACCCGCTCATGTTGTGAGTTAAAACACGGCACCTATGCCGCAACTGTCGAGTTTGAAGGCCGCTCATATTATGGCGCGGCTAATTTTGGGTCACGTCCCGCGGTAGATGGTGTCGGTGTCAGGCTAGAGACTTTCATTTTTAACTTTAACCGCGATATTTACGGCAAAAAAGTAAAAGTATATTTGCATAAATTTATCCGCGAAGACGAAAAATTCAATGGGTTGGATGAATTGATAAAAGCAATTGATGGTGATGTGGTGCAGATTAAGCAATATTTTGCACAAAATACCATCCGAGCCGATAAGATTAAGAAATTAAATTGATTTTACATTAATTACGGTTCATAAAGCACCAATCTTATTTGATAATCTATAGGCATTACATGTTGGTATTAGATCAAAAAATTATAAACAAAGTTAGCCAAGTGCGGCATTCGATAGCCACGCACACTATACGAATTATCAGCCCGATTTTTGCATAATGTAAAGGTCGGGATATTCTGCATTTTAAGAGACGATATTTCTTAATAATTGCAGCCACATCAATTCCATATATTAAAGATATTGTGTATCTTCAATCGAATATCATAAAAAATGAGCCAAAAAATGAGCGAAACAAGAGATTATAAAGAAACACTAGCATTACCCAAAACTAGCTTTCCAATGCGGGCAGGGCTAGCAAAAGCAGAGCCAAAACATTTAGAGCATTGGGCAGATATTGACCTATACAAAAAACTCCGTGCCGATGCCAAAGGCCGCGTAAAATACATCCTTCATGATGGCCCTCCATATGCAAACGGCCATTTACATGCAGGCCATGCTCAAAATAAAATCCTAAAAGACATCATCATTAAATCTCAACAAATGATGGGCAAAGACGCACTCTACGTTCCTGGATGGGATTGCCACGGCCTACCCATTGAATGGAAGATAGAAGAAAAATACCGTGCAAAAGGCCTCGATAAAGACGATATCGATATTGTCGAGTTTCGCCAAGAATGCCGTACATTCGCGCAAGGTTGGGTCGATATTCAACGGGAAGAATTTAAGCGCCTTGGCGTTAATGGCGAATGGGATAACCCATACATCACCATGAAATATAGCGCCGAAGCCCAAATTGCCCGCGAGTTCATGACCTATGTTATGAATGGCGGCCTATATCAAGGCTCAAAACCTGTTATGTGGTCAGTGGTCGAAAAAACATCACTAGCCGAAGCAGAGATCGAATATCACGATCATAAATCTCCAACAATTTGGGCAAAATTTCCAGTAATTTCAGGCGACCATGCCATTGCGGGCGCATCCGTGGTTATTTGGACAACAACCCCGTGGACAATCCCTGCCAACCGCGCGGTTTGTTTTTCAGACAAATTCACTTATGCCGTTTATGAAGTCGCCACAATAACCGATGATAGCTTTGCAAAAGTCGGCGATAAACTTATTTTAGCGGCAGACCTTGCCGATGAAGTCGCAACCGCAGCCAAAGGCATTAGCCTAAATAAAATTACTGATTTAACACCAGATCAATTGGTTGGCGCAAAATGCGCGCATCCGTTCCGCGGTCTGGGTTTCGAATTTGATGTGCCCCTTTTCTTAGGCGACCATGTTACCAACGAAGCGGGCACAGGTTTTGTGCATACAGCCCCAGGCCATGGCGCAGATGATTACGAAATTGGCGTACGTGAAAAACTAGAAATACCCCAAACAGTCGGCGCGGACGGTAAATATTTCGATCATGTGCCGCTATTTGCAGGTCTGCAAGTGATCGATGATAAAGGCAAATTTGGTGCAGCCAATGGCGCGGTTATCAAACAATTGATAGAGCTAAATGCACTGCTCGCTAAAGGCAGTGTTCGCCATAGCTATCCGCATTCTTGGCGCTCAAAAGCACCTATTATTTTCCGTAATACACCCCAATGGTTTATTTCGATGGAAACCAACGATTTGCGCAAAAAAGCCTTAAGCGCCATCGATAATGATGTGAAATGGTATCCAGAAATCAGTAAAAACCGCATTAAAGCCATGGTCGAAGGCCGGCCAGATTGGGTAATTTCTCGCCAACGTACATGGGGCGTACCGCTTTGTTGCTTCACCCATAAAAAAACAGGCGAGTTATTACGCGATGATGCACTAAATGTATTTATTGCAGATGAGTTCGAAAAACATGGCGCCGATATTTGGTATGCAAAAGATGCCGAATATTTCTTAAAATCAACCAATTATAACCCTGAAGATTGGGATATGGTTCAAGATATTCTCGACGTATGGTTCGATTCTGGCTCAACCCATGCCTTTGTTTTAGAAGCCCGCGAAGACCATTTATGGCCTGCCGATCTTTACCTAGAAGGCACTGATCAACATCGGGGTTGGTTCCAGTCGTCTCTAATGAACGGCATCGGCACGCGCGGCAAAGCGCCTTATAAAGCAGTGCTAACCCATGGTTTTGTAAACGATAAAGACGGTAAAAAAATGTCTAAATCACTAGGCAATGGCATGGATCCTGTAAAAATGGCCAATAGCCAAGGTGCTGATATATTACGCCTTTGGGTTGGCTCAACCGATTATGTCGACAATACCCGCCTTGGCGATGAAGCGATTAAAACCACAATGGATAGCTACCGTAAATTGCGCAATACCATGCGCTTTTTACTCGGCAACCTAAGCGATTTTAACGAAGCAGAACGTCTAGACTATAACGAAATGCCAGAGCTTGAACGCTATATTCTTGACCGTTTATATGCCTTAGATGCCCAAGTGCGTGATGCATATTTGACCTATGATTTTAAAGCAGTTAGCCAACAAGTGCTTAACTTCTGCGCATTCGACCTTTCGTCATTCTATTTTGATATTCGTAAAGATGCCCTATATTGCGATGCACCAGATAGCATAAATCGCCGTGCTAGCCGTACCGTGATGGATCAAGCTTATCATGCTATTACCGCATGGCTTGCCCCAATTCTATCCTTCACAATGGAAGAAGCTTGGCAAACCCGCTTCCCCGATTTAACGGACAGTGTGCATTTACGCCAATTCCCAAGCATACCGGCTAAATGGCAAAATGAAGTACTTGCCGATAAATGGGCAAAAATCCGTGAAGTACGCAAAGTTGTAACGGGCGCATTGGAAATTGAGCGACGCGAAAAACGCATTGGTTCCAGCCTAGAATCGGCACCTGAAATCTATATAAATAATGCAAATTATTTAACGTTGTTTGATGGTATGGCAGATGGCGATTTTGCCAATATTTTCATTACATCTAGTGCGATATTAAAGCTAAATGCCGAAAACGCCGAAGGCTTTACATTGTCAGATGTCCAAGGCGTATCCGTCGTTCACAAAATGGCAATTGGCAATAAATGCCACCGTAGCTGGAAAATTTCAACAGATGTCGGCTCCGATGCAGATTATCCAGAGCTAACAGCGCGTGATGCCGCTGCGGTTCGTGCATTTGATGCATTAAACGCATAGTTAAAGAGTTATAACCATGTCAGATGTTAATTCACAAAAAGCAGTTATGCCTTTTAGTCAACGTTTGACATGGCTAACACTAATTGCAGGTTTTTGGTTCATTGCCGACCAGTTGCATAAATATTATATGCTAGAAATATATGACATTGCCTCAAAGGGCGTGGTCGAATGGTTGCCGTTCATGAACCTTGTTTTGGTTTGGAATAAAGGCATATCCTATGGCATGTTTCAGCAATCGGGCGATGGCAGCTTATATTTAGCAGGCTTTACCGCCGTTATGGCCATTATACTAATTGTAATGACGCTAAGAATGACCGAAAAATTTAGCGTTATTTATTTTTCGTTCTTCATAGGCACCGCACTTGGCAACGGTTACGATCGGTTCTTTAGGCAGGGCGTGGTCGATGTTTTCCAACCCAAATATGGCGAGCATACTTGGTATGTTTTTAATATTGCAGATGTAGCAATGACCATCGGTGTCATATTAATGTTAATTGATGTCATCTTTTTATCTAAATCTAATGCTAAAGAAGATTGAATTAATTAACGTTATATGTAAAGTTATTGCTAAATAATAAAAAGCTCGTAGATTTCATAGAATCAATATGAGTAGAAAATAGGTAAAAATATATGAAATATTATACAATATCATTCTCAAAAATTGCACTGGTATTAAGCGCAGGCTTATTGTTAACTTCTTGTGGCTCAGTTGGTGGTTTTAATGAAATGCTCGGCATTTCAGGCGAAGGTATTGATGCCGAAAAAGCCGAAAAAAACAACCCACTTAAAAATGCGGGCAATGGTATTTTACCCGTACCAACAGACGCTACACCGGTTGTTGAAGTAAAAAAACCAACCAATTCTAATGGAATTATTCTACCCAATGCTACCCAAACAAAAAAGGCCGTTACAAAAGCAGTAACAAAACCAACGGCCAAACCAAAAGCCAAGCCTAAACCAAAACCCAAACCAAAACCCAAACCCAAGGCAACACCAAAGCCAAAAGCCAAGCCAAAACCAGTAGTAATTAAAAAGCCAGTAGTAGTTAAAAAACCGACAAAAATAGCCGCTTCTGCTTATAAATATACAAACCTATTCGCGTTCAGGGATGATATGCTTGCGGGCAAATTACAAAATTCTATGGCAACTGCTATAGCGGTTTCTAAAGATCCTAAAAATAAATGTAAAGTACAAAAAACTTGGCTAGTATGTAGTGTTGATGGTCTTGATGGACCACAATATGTTGAAATTAAGTAATATTTCCAAAAATTGCCAAAAATAGATTGTAAATAATGAAAATAGAAAAAAAGAAAAATGGCATTAGCTGTTTTTCTCTTGATAATGGCTTAGATGTTGTTGTCATTGAGGATCATAGAGCACCCGTTATTACCCATATGGTTTGGTATAAAGTTGGCGCCGCCGACGAAAAACCAGGCAAATCAGGCATTGCTCATTTTTTAGAACATCTAATGTTTAAAGGCACATCCAAAATAGCGCCAGGCGAACATAGCAAAATTATCGCAAAAAACGGTGGGCAAGACAACGCTTTTACGGGGCAAGATTATACTTGTTATTACGAGCGTTTAGCGGCAGATAGACTAGAGCTAGCTATGGAGCTAGAGGCCGATAGAATGGTCAATTTAACCCTAAGTGATGCAGTATTATTGCCCGAGCGCGATGTGGTGCGTGAAGAACGTAAGCAAAGAACTGACAATAAACCAGATGCCATACATTTCGAACAAATGAGCGCCGCGCTTTATTTAGCACATCCTTATTCAATCCCCATCATCGGCTGGGATCATGAAATAAAAACACTAGATAGACATGACGCAATAGAGTTTTATAAAGCGCATTACGCGCCCGATAATGCAACCCTGGTTGTCGCGGGTGATGTAACACCCGAAGAAGTTCTAAAACTAGCTCAAAAGCATTATGGTGTCATTCCATCGGCAAATATTAAAAAGCGTCAACGGGTTATAGAACCACCCCATATGTGCGCCAGACAAGTGGATTTGTTTGATGAGCGTGTTGAGCAACCTCAATGGATTAAGCAATATTTAGTGCCGTCAGCACGCCTCATGAATGCGGAAACCCCAAATCAAGCCGAAGCATTGCAAATGGCTATTCTATTACTAGCAGGCAGCACGACATCGCATCTATATGTCGATCTAGTGGTCGAAAAAGAGGTCGCAGTGGCCGCAGGCGGTTGGTATAATAGCGTCGCGATAGATTATGCACCTTTAGGGCTTTATGCCATTCCTCGCGACCCTTTTGGGCTAGAACATATGAACGAGCTGGTCGATACATCGGTTGCTGAGTTTATTAAAAACGGCCCATCCGATTCCGCATTGGAGCGTGCAAAAAACCTAATGGTCGCCGAAAGCCTTTACGCTAGAGATAACCAAACATCCATGGCGCGGATGATCGGTTCGGCACTAAGTTGCGAAATGACATTAGATGATGTGTTAGACTGGCCATCACGCATTGAAGCTTTAACTAAAGATCAAATTCTAGCGGTTTTAGACCAATATATAGATGAAAAGTCATCAGTAACAGGTAATCTAATGGGTAAAGATGAACATCTTAGCGGCAAATTAGACGATCTTAATCAAGCAGAAGTAGAATAATATGCAGATTAAACAATTAAAATTAAGCCAATCTGGCGCTGATGATTTTGAGGTTTGGTTGGTCGAAGACCACCGTTTGCCAATAATTAATATAGAATTTGCCTTCATTGGCGGTGCATCTTTAGATGCAGGCCAACATGGTTTAACCTATTTAATGGCCGCACTGCTCGATGAGGGCGCAGGGGATATGGACAATCTTCAATTTCATAAAGCCTTAGATGAAACCGCAACCCATATTCATTTTTCAGCAACCAGAGACATTATCAATGGCTCTATAAAAATGCTGAAAAAGCATAAAGAACGCGCGGCTGATCTGCTAAATATGGCATTATTTTCACCAACTTTTGAAACCGAAGCAACCGACAGAGTTAAAGCGCAAATAGTCGCCTCAATTCGTAGCGCAAGCTCCAACCCGTCCGAAATTGCTGCAAAAAAGCTTATGAAACTAAGTTTTGGTGAACATGTTTATGGCAACCTAGTTAAAGGCAGCGAGACAAGTATTGCAGATATTAGCAAAACAGATTTGCAAAAAATTGCCAAACGTAATTTTAACGCGGAACACCCCTATTTGGTCATCGTTGGCGATGTTAACGAGCAAGAAGCCGAAGCCCTTATTAGCCGCATCTTTGCCAATCGTCAAAAATCATCTAGCAATATACATGTCATTCCAGATGCACCATTTGTAGGCGGCGGGCAGATTGTGCGCCATCATATGGATGTGCCACAAGCCGTGGTCAACTTTGCACTGCCATCAATCCCCCAAGATGATGATGATTTTATGCAACTCATGGTGCTTAATCATATTTTGGGTGGTGGCGGTTTTTCATCCCGTTTGATGGAAGAAATACGCGAAAAACGCGGTCTCACCTATGGCATTCACACCTCGCTAATGCCACTGAAACATGGCTCACTAATTACAGGTAGCGCAGCCACCTCTGTCGACAAAATGCCAGAGACTATTAAAATTCTACTTCAAGAAGTTGAAAAAATGCACGACCATGGCGTAACAGATGATGAGCTTAATGACGCAAAAACATATTTAACGGGCGCGTATCCACTAAGATTCGATACTGGTTCAAAAATAGCCCATCAATTATTATCCATGCAATATTTTGATTTTGGTATAGATTTCATCAACCAACGTAATGGTTTGGTAAATGATGTGACTAAAGTAAATATTGCAACAATGGCCGAGCGGTTGCTAAATACCAATGAAATGGCGCAGATCATAGTCGGCCCCAATGAATAACTTAAAATTTATATAGGTTTTTATGAAATTATTTGATGTAGAAATTTTAAACAAAGATGGCCTGAATATAGATAAGACGCGCTACAATGAACTCGTATCAAATGCCCAAATAGGCCTATCAAAAAAAATTGAACAAATGCCATTTTTTAAAGTGGCAGTAGATGATAGCAAAAATGCCGAAATGGTAGAAATTGCCAATAAATTTAAAGATGGCTTAACTGATATTGTTCATATCGGCGTTGGCGGCTCTAGTTTAGGTGCACAAACCATTGCCCAATTAACTGGCTATGGCCGTATGGGCTTTGTTGATCAAAAAC
>JABSRY010000469.1 GCA_013214985.1 Hyphomicrobiales bacterium | reverse complement strand
CCAAAACCTTAGGGAAATCCCGTAGTAAGGCAGAAGAACTAGCAAGGTACTATTTAGAAAAAGTAAAAATCCCCGAACAGTCAGATAAGTACCCCTCACAACTGTCTGGAGGACAGCAGCAACGCGTGGCTATAGCCCGGGCACTTTGCATGGAACCCAAAATAATGCTCTTTGATGAGCCAACCTCTGCATTGGATCCAGAGATGGTTCAGGAGGTTCTGGATACTATGATTGATCTAGCCAGTGATGGGATGACAATGATCGTTGTAACCCATGAAATGGGATTTGCAAAAGAGGTTGCAGATCACGTGATATTTATGGATGAAGGTACAGTTATTGAGCGGGCAGAACCAAAAACCTTCTTTTCAGCACCTAGTCATGCCCGGACTCGAGAATTTTTAAACATGATTATTACACATTAAACAACGAGAACAGCAAAGATGAATAAACAACGTATTTTTTGTAATCTAGATTTCAACCAGCAAGGACAACAGTTTGGAGTTTATAGCATTCCACAATCTGACAATTTGCAGCCCTGCGGTCACAACGGACCTATAACAGTGTTTAAAAACGGTGACGGTCCGACTTTGACTTTGGTAGGGGGTGTGCATGGGGATGAATATCAAGGCCCTTTGGCAATCTCCCGACTGGCCCATTGGCTTGATCTGAACGCGCTGCGGGGTCGTATCATTTTATTACCATCACTAAACACCCCAGCAATGCGAGTTAACAAGCGTTGTTCGCCTCTTGATGGCGGCAATTTAAATAGGACTTTCCCAGGTGATCCTGACGGAACCGCTACCGCGATGATTGCACATTGGTTTGAAACAATAATTTTGCCCCAAAGTGACGCTGTAGTGGACTTTCATGCCGGAGGTAAAACGAGTATTTATTCGCCTTTGTCGATGTTCAATAATACTGACGGTGAACTAGGATCGCAAAATCGAGCTCTGGCAGCAGCTTTTAAAATGCCATTGAGTTTAATTTTAGGTGCTAGTAATGATGATCGTTCACTTAATGACGCGGCCGAACGACAGAGTGTACCAATGATTGCCTGCGAATTAGGAGGTGCTGGAGGAAGTAATGTGACAACAAATAATTATGCGTGGCAAGGAATTTTAAATATCCTCAACTTTTTGGGTATTTATGAAACAACTGTTGAATCAATGCCAGAAACCAGTTTCGTTCAACTTCAAGACAAGAGCGGTATTGTTACGGCACCGAAAAAGGGATTGTTTCAATCATGGGTGGAACCCGGCGACCGCGTGACAAAAGGACAAGAGGTTGGTGTGATCCGCTCCTTGTACAACATGAAATTAGCGCCAGTCCCTATCACCAGTACATGTAGTGGAACTATTGCAATGAGAGCATGGCGCGGGCAGCTCGAGTTTGGAGAACAAGCCTTTCTTGTTGTTTCATCTGAAAAGTACAAATAAATAGAATGCTAGGAAAGAGTGTGCTTTGCACTAAATTATGCTTTTAGGAGCGAGTTGTAAAACAAAGATACCATTATTAAATATTATGTACCGTCGAATACAATTCAGCTGTTTTAGATAGTTAGCATTAAGTCAAAGCTATAATAATTTCTAGTTTTATTATATACAAAAATAAAAATGAGGTTGTAATTTATGTCAAATAGAGAAAATGAGAACCAAGAAATTGATGTCAGTATGCTTTCTGACGAGCTCAAAAAACAAGTACCATTTTTAACGGTAAATCGTATCGGAACCACTGACACAGCATTTATGCGTACCGAGTGTTATTTAGGTTATGTAAAACCAGAAGAAAACTACATTCTTCAATTTGATGGTATTCATAAAGATGAAAACGTCAGCATAAAGCCATTGGCAATTCCTAAAAAACCCGCAATGTCAGTGTTAGCTGGCGAATGGCAAGAAAAAATTGAATTTGTCATTGATGATGCCAACATCTTAGGAGGTAATGGCCGTTATATACTCCCAACTGGGGATGATGTATTAAGTATTTCGATTGCCACAACAAGTGCTGAAACGTTGGCCTATTACGGGTGTCATCTAGTAAAGGTTGGTGAAGGTATTAAATTTGGATCATCTGGCGATTTACCAGTAACCGTGACAACGGTAGGTGCAAATTATCCAGACGGTTATTTGCTAAATCCAAAATTAGGTGGTGGCGCCTATCTTGAAGTTCATGATCGCCCGCATTTTCACATGCCACTAGATCCTAGTTGCGAAGGCTATCTTATCATTGGGAAACGAACAAAAGAGGGTGCTGACGAAGTTTCGGCATTTAAAATTCCATACGGTTATGGTGTGCACATGGCGCCTTGGTGTATTCATAGCGATGCTTATCTAGTTGGAAAATATATGGTAATTTATTCTGTAACGCCCGAATTTTCGACCGTGATTTTATATAAATCTACAGGTGATCTTGCAAAAGTAAAATTTGTGGGGTAGTTGGTGGGTTTCTGTCGCAAACTGCTAATACAGGGGTAGTTGGCGGGAGGATGTGGAATGACATCCTAAGGATTTTTCTAAAAATATTGACCTGTCAAGATAATATGCTCCCACCCTAGAGGCGATACGTGTTGTAATAATTCAGGCTCTGTTGCAAATAATGCGAGTTTGATGTAGATTTTTGGTTTTGTCGAGTTTCATATGAATTTATTCAAGCATCGTCACTTTCAATATGACATTATTATTTGGGCAATTCGTTGGTATTGCAAATATGGCATTAGGTGTCAAGGGCAGAGTAAAACTCTACCACTAGGGCGGCGCAAAACAAGTCCACTTTGGTTTGACTGTTGATTTAAAA
>JABSRY010000468.1 GCA_013214985.1 Hyphomicrobiales bacterium | reverse complement strand
CTCTCTTGCCGCACTTATATTGTCGTTAACCCGACGCTTACTGCCGCCATTCCCATGGCTGTTGTCATGCTTATTAGGATTGATATTTACATTTTTTTTATGTTTACGCCACTTCATTCCAACCCCAAAACTCATAGAACAACAAGATTAGTCCAAAATATACTAAATTGGTTAATTTCTTATTAGTTTATGTAGTGCTAATTGAGTAGGCAGTTATACTATTTATTTTCGAAGTGCTGCAATAATTTTTTTAAGATTTGCTTTGCCATCTTTAAAAACTGCACTGCCCGCGACAAGCGCATCGGCACCAGCTTCAATGCATAATTTTGCCGTTTCGGCGTTAACACCACCATCAACTTCGAGGTGTATATCTCTGTCGCCAATCATTTTTCGGATAGTCTTGATTTTTGTCAATTGCGAGTGCAAGAATTTTTGTCCGCCAAAACCAGGGTTTACGCTCATCACTAAAATTAAATCAATATCATCCAACACATATTCAAGAACATTGGTGGAGGTTGCTGGGTTTAAAACAACCCCAGCTTTTTTTCCAAATGATTTAATAAGTTGAATTGTACGGTCTAAGTGATTAGTCGCTTCGGCGTGTACTGAGATAATATCAGCACCTGCTTTAGCAAATTCTTCAATATATGGGTCAACGGGCGAGATCATTAAATGCACATCAAACGGTAAATCGGTATAACTTCTAACACTGGCCATTACGGATGCGCCAAAAGATATGGCGGGTACAAAATGCCCGTCCATCACATCGACATGAATCCAATCAGCACCTGCCGCTTCTAAGGCTTTTATATCTCGGCCGAGATTTGCAAAATCGGCGGATAAAATAGAAGGTGCAATAATTATTTCAGACATGGCTAAATCCATAAGTTAGGGTGCTGTTATTAGATTGAATTACTCTATTTAACATTCTTTTTCAATTAAATTCTAAGCGGTTGTTAAGATTCAACTTTCCCTAAACCCATTGGTGATCGGATAACGCCGATCGCTGCCAAAACCTTTATAAGAAACACGCACGCCTGGCGCGGCTTGATGGCGTTTATACTCCGCAATATATAACATATTTGCAATTTTCTTAACCAACTCTGGTGGATGGTCAAACCCATTTTCTAACCCAGTTTTTATGCAATCTAAATGGCTTAAATCTAGTTCGACCAAACTGTGTAAAATGTCATCAAGCACGTCATATGGGGGCAAACTATCTTGGTCTAGTTGGTTTGGCCTAAGCTCGGCCGTTGGGGGCTTACTAATAATATTTTCAGGAATAACTGAATTTGCTTTGCCTAAACAATCAAAAGGTCGATATTCATTTCTTAACTCGCACATAGCAAATATGTCTGTTTTATAAATGTCTTTAATAGGGTTATATCCGCCGCACATATCACCATAAAGCGTCGAATACCCAACAGATACTTCAGATTTATTACCCGTTGTTAGCACCATCGATCCAAATTTATTACTTATTGCCATCAGAATCACACCGCGTGTACGGCTTTGTAAGTTTTCTTCGGTTGTATCGTTTTCTGTACCTTCAAACATATCGGACAATGCCGATAAAAAACCATCGACAGGTTCTGCGATTGGTAAAATATCATACTTCACCCCCAAAGAACCAGCACAATCTTTAGCATCTTTTAAGCTTTCGTCGGATGTATAATCGTATGGCAACATGACGCAATGTACTTTATCTTCGCCCAATGCATCCACTGCAATCGCGGCACAAATTGCGCTATCAACACCGCCAGATAACCCCAATAATACGGATGGGAAACGGTTTTTTTGAACATAATCACGCAGACCTAAAACACAGGCATGATAAACACCTGCAAGGCCAATTTCTATTTCTGCAATATTACTTGCTTGTGGTTGCCATTCGCCTGCTTGGTTTTTTATAAATGTTACAGTTGCAATCGATTCTATAAATGCGGATAGTTGAGTTGTAACATTACCTTTATTATCTAATACAAAACTTGCGCCATCAAAAACAAGTTCGTCCTGACCACCTACTTGATTTACATAAATCAACGGTAAACCCGTTTCTGCAACGCGTTTTTCCATGATTTCTTGCCTATAAAGCACTTTATCTTTGGCAAATGGCGAGCAATTTGGTGAAATTAGTATCTCCGCACCTTGTTGTTTTAAGTGTTGAGCCACTTTTTCAAGCCAAATATCTTCACATATCGGCAGGCCAAGCTTGACACCTTTAAAATTAATTACATTTTGTAATGGGGCAGAACTGAACAGGCGCTTTTCATCGAACACACCATAATTGGGTAATTCATGCTTGAACCTAATCTCTGCAATTTTTCCATCTTCTAACAACCCAACGGCATTAAATAGTAAGCCGTTTTTTTCATATGGAAATCCAACCAAAATGGCAGGTGCACCCAACGTATATTGGGCTAATTCTTCTACGGCTTTAAAAGCAGCTTTTTGAAATACAGGCTTCAGCACCAAATCTTCAGTCGGATAGCCTGTAATTGATAATTCTGGGAATATCACTAAATCTGCATTGGTGAATTTTGCATGGGTTAGACTATTAATCATGAGACCAACATTATAGTCTATGTTGCCTAGGATAGGGTTTAGCTGCGCAATTGTAATTTTTAATTGATCGATCATATATGCCAATATTCATTAAACAAGTGATAGGGATGATATATTGCACAATATGAGTATAAGGTGCAATCAAATAATTGGCTTATAATTACCAATTTACCTTTAAATTATTACCAATAAACAATATATATTAGATATTAGATATTAGATATTAGATATT
>JABSRY010000467.1 GCA_013214985.1 Hyphomicrobiales bacterium | reverse complement strand
AAAGGATATGGCGGCGAAAATCAACAGAATAGGTCATTATATCAGTGTAATCATTTTAAAGGCGTTAGGCTATACATACTCCACTGGCTATGTAGATTTTGGGAATAAAACAGAAACTATGCCGACAACTTTATCGGCGACATATGCAGGGCGCGTTCAAGGGTATTCTATCAATAAAAACACTGCAAATTATGGATGGGTTAACGGCGCGGCCAACTTTGAGGCAAATTTTACCCCTGATCAACAAACGATCACTGGCAGTTTTAGTGATTTAGAGATTATTGGCGGTAATTATAGCGGCACAGATAGTTTGCCAGATGTCACCGTTACAAACGGCGCAATTACAAACGGCACATTCAGTGGTGATTTATCCGTTGCCAATACAACACTTGTAAGCAGCTCGATTGAAGGGAGTTTTTATGGCGACGACGCCGCTGAAATCGGCGGTATTGGACAATTGGAAACAGCAAACACCCACACAACCTTTGGGTTTACTGCTGGCAAAACGGCAGAGTAAGATCATTCTCCTATGCGTAAATATGTATCTTTCCCAACAATAGCTCTTGTACACGGTCTATTGTTGGGTTCTGTTATGGCAGAAAATATTTCTGTGCCACTAACATCACCTGACCTTAGTCAAAAATTATTCACTCAAGCAAGAACCGCATTAAAACGTCAAGAGTTCGATAAAGCCATTGATATTTTACACCGCATTTTAAGTGTTGATCCAAAATTTATTCAAGTACGATTTGCACTTGGAGAGGCATATCTGAGGCTTAAAAAATACGATCAAGCGACCTATCATTTTAAGCTGGTGCTGGCGCAAAATATCCCACCACAAATTGCGCGGATTATTCGCAAGCATTTAAGTTTTATTAATCGTCAAAAGATTTGGCAGATAAGCTATGGCGGGAATATTACACCCCAAAGTAATGCCAATGGCGGTTCTCATGAGAGCGTTGTCTTAATTGGCGGCATTCCTTTTAAATTAAATGAGAGCAGCCTTGCCCAAAGTGGATTGAGCATCAATGCCAACGGCGCGGTTGTTATTGCACCGCAGTTAAATGGTGACATTTATGGACATTTCAAACTCTATGCCTCGGGCAATTATTTACCCTCATCAAAACAATTGAATTTTAATGTTGGCGGTGAGGCTGGATTAAGTCTTAAGCAAAAAACAAATCACTATAGTTTGGGGCTTGGGTATAAAAAGCAATTTTTTGATCGGGCTCCGTATTCTGATACACTTGAATTATGGGGTCGATGGCAAAAGCTCCTGACTAATAATTTAAATTGGAGTGGGCAAGCCGTAATCGCAAAAACAGATTTTGAAAACCTTACAGGCAATGAATATGATTTTACTTTATCGCAATCTCTCAATTATGAGCATGATGCAAACATTGGCTTTAATCTTGCGTCAACATTAAGCTACACACGGTCACGGTCTCAAAAAAACGATAAAGCAAATGTCGGGCTAACAGTGACCACGCGCCATAGCTTGCCGCATTATTTTACCATCAATCCTCATGTCACTGCTGGCTATGATCACTATTTCCAAAAAAACGGTATTTTTAACAAAAAACGGAAAAATCTAAAATTTGGCACAGGTCTAAAAATCACCAACAGTAAATTCAAAATCTTAGATTTTGCACCCTATATCCAATATAACTTTGAATACAAACACAGTAATATCTCTCTATACAGTACTCAAAACCACAGCGTAAGTTTGGGGTTAACGGCTAAGTTTTGAGATAATAACTTTTATGTAAGTCAATCAAAGCCGTGCAGTTGCACGGCTTTTTGCATTTTAGTATTTAAAGGGGAAGCCGAGAGGCGCTGCCTCTTCTCTCCCCTAAAGTAAAATAAACATCGACCGTGGCTCATTGCACTGCGCCCGCACCATTTCGATGTGGATTTGTCCTTGTCCCCTCCCATCACCGTCCTCGGCGGAACCCAAGGGTTATTGCGAAACCAACAACCCAAAATTCAAGAGGACACAGACATGACAACATTCCACGCACAACCATACGATATATCAGCAACAGGCTTTTATTTTGAAGATGCAGAGACCTATAAAGCTAAGATCGATTCAATCGTGAATGATTACGGTGATGAGGTCGAAGAATTCGAAATTCAATTCATTGATGGATCGAGTTTAGATTGCGCACTGGTTGAAGCCCTTGGCATTCATCAAGGCAATGCTTTGAACATTATCGAAGTATTAGACGATTGGGACGATGCTCAAAAATTAAACGTCATTATCGCCGTTGGCGAATGTGGATATAGTTTCGATTTTAAAACCAATAATCCCGATGATTTTGAAGTCGATATTTACCACGATATGGATATGAAAGACTTGGCTCAAAGCTTTGTTGATGACGGATTATTTGGCGATATTCCCGCCAATACTATTAACTATCTAGACATGGACGCAATCGCCCGTGATTTATCATGTGATTATTCCGAAACTACAATTGCTGGTGAACGTTATGTTTATCGTTGCGCTTAAGGGGGGATAATTATGACAAAAACAGTTCAAGCAAATGATTATAGCGTGGGACATCCTTGGTATTATAAACTTGGTGGCAAGGTATTAACGCCTAAGCAGATATTGGAAAGCGTTAGACAATCTGAATATCAAGGCTATATGCAAGATGATATTGAAAAATTAAATAAAAAATCGGAGCCCATGCGCTCCGCTAGCATTCGCAAATTAACTTTGCAAATCAAAAAAGACTTGAATAAAAGTTTATCTCAATATCGCAAATACGTCCATAAATTATCATATTTTCGCAAAA
>JABSRY010000466.1 GCA_013214985.1 Hyphomicrobiales bacterium | reverse complement strand
ATTACAATGTTAGAAAATGCATCGGATTTTGCGAGCAACGAAATGCAATTATTCGAAAGCCGCCGCCGAAATTTAAATGAGCAATTGGCTATTTTTAACGACCGAAAATTCCAAACAATGTTGGATTTGGAAGAGGCAAAAACCAGACTGCTCAACCTTGAAGCCGAAAAAAAACTAACAACAAGACAAGTAGAAATTTTTACAAAATTGTTTAAAATTGGCGCAACTTCAGAGCGTGAACTACTCGATGTGAAAAGCATCTTGCAAAGGCTAAATACAAAAATCGATGAATTACGCCATAAAATTCCTAAATTCAAATCCAATGTATCTGAATCTGAGCGAATGAAAAATGAAATTACTTTGCGCTTTCAGGCCGATGCCAAAAGTGAATATTCAATATTACAAATAGAAATCAGTAAATTAGAAGCAGTGTTAATGGCGACGCAAGATCGGACGAATAGATCCTCCGTACTGGCGCCGATAGACGGCGTGGTGAATAAACTTCTGGTCTCGACCATTGGCGGCGTTGTGCGCGGCGGCCAAGATTTGTTAGAAATTGTGCCAGCGGATGAATCAATCGCTATTGAGGTCGAATTATCCCCTAAAGACAGGGCAGAAATTCGCAAAGGCATGCCTGCGGTCATAAAAATTTCAGCCTATGATTATTCAACATATGGCGGTTTAGAGGGCGAAATTATCGATATTTCGGCCGATGCGCTGACCAATGATCGCGGCGAAACATTCTTTAGAGTTCGCCTAAAAGCCAAAACCAAAGATTTTGGTGAAGGCAAACCCGTTATACCGGGCATGTTGGCGGATGTAGATATTCTGACGGGCAAAAAAACCATTTTAGATTATCTATTGAAACCCATTAATAAAATAAAAGAAAACGCATTAAGACAATAAGCTATTTGTCTTTTTGATTGTTGGCCTTTTTATTGCGATGTCTAATTTGCATTTCACTAAAAAGGCCATAAGCACCCGCAAATAATAAACCCATTTGGCTGAAACCTCTAAAATATGCGGCTGGATCAGCACCGTCGCTGCCAATAGCAATGCTAGCAATTAGCCCAAATAACATATAATGCAATATTCTACCGAAGCGGCTATTATGATCAATGGGGTTGCCAAATTTGGTTTGGCCTTCATCTATTAAGATTTGAAATTTGTCTTGTGATAAAAACTTTGCGTTAATGAGGTTATATATTACCATAAAACTGGCATAAATGGCCAATAAAAACATTGCCCGCTCTAGGGTCATTATGCTAAAAACCGCACCCAAAATACCAAGGGCAATTACAACCACGGTAATATATAGGTTGGATTTATTAAATAATAATATTTTGTAACGGGCGGTAAATGATAGCAATTTTTTAACCAATCTCAATATGTAAACTAATCGCAATTATAAATAATATAGTTTCAAATACAATTGAAATTATGTAATAAATTTAACGTGATAAATTATTATTATTTCGTGATGAATTAATGGTTTATAGTTCGGCAAAATAACATAATAATTCGAGATATATATGGATACTAATTTAATGATTTTAACCTTTTTGCTGCTTATTTTATTAAGCTTTGCAAATGGCGCTAATGATATTTCAAAATCCATCGCAACCCTAGCAGGTGCAGGTGTTGCTTCTATCCCAAAAGCCATAAGATGGGGTGTTGTTTGGACTATATTGGGCGCTTTATCGGGTATGTTTTGGGGCGGCGCAATCATTAAAAACCTATCACAAAGCTTTTATGCCTCCCATACAGAAATGGATATTAACGTCGCCTTGGCAGTCGCCATTGCGCCCATCATTTGGGTATTATTTTCTACCTATGCCAAATTACCTGTTTCAACCACCCATTCATTGGTTGGGGCTTTTATTGGCACAGGTTTGTTTGCTTATGGCTCAGACGGTATATTATGGCAGGCGGTCGGGTTTAAAATTGTTTTGCCACTTTTAGTTAGCCCTTTTGCGGCAATATTCTTAGCCATAGTTGGGTTTAATTATATTTCTAAATTAACTGATAAATTACCACAAAACCAGTTTAACATACTGGGTTTTAAATTTAAACTAAACGAGGATGGTTTGCATTGGCTCACATCGGGTATTTTGTCCTTTGCACGGGGGCTAAATGATACCCCAAAGTTAATAGCAGTTATGCTGCCAATTATTATGCTGCCCCCAGCGCAATTGGGCAATCATTATTATGTGGTTGCGGCTTTTTCTATGGGCGCAGGCGCGTGGTTAATCGGCTCAAGAATAACCAAGATATTGGCAACTAAAGTCACCAAGATGGATCATCATCAAGGTTTTGCGGCTAACTTAATCTCATCTTTTTTAGTGATCGGCGCTAGCCGCTTTGGCTTACCCGTATCAACCACCCACGTATCGACATCGGCAATTATCGGCGTGGGCATTGCGGGTAAAAGTAAGTTAGATCTAAAAGTCATCATGTCGATGCTGGGTGCATGGCTTATTACCGTACCTGGGGCTGGGCTAATTGCAGGCGCATGCTACTATCTTATTTGCCTTTTGTAATAATTCTGTCATAAACTAATCATATGCTGTCATAAAATCGGAGAAAAAACATGTCAAAAACCCATGAAGATGTTCAAGAATATTATGGCGAAACATTGAAAACAAAAGATGATTTGCTAACCAGTGCGTGCTGTCCAACAGAAGCAATGCCAAAATATCTACGGCCATTAGTCGCAAATATCCATGATGAAGTAGTCTCTAAATTTTATGCTCGTCACTCCAGCCACGTAATTGAACATCTGATGAGGCAACAATTGGCAGGTAAGTAG
>JABSRY010000465.1 GCA_013214985.1 Hyphomicrobiales bacterium | reverse complement strand
ATTGAATATCAATTTCAAAAACGTAAAAGTAACATAGGCCTACATAATTATAGCAACCACGCCGTCACATTCGGCCTTACAACGCGGTTTTAATATTCAATTTGGAGAGGTTTTCTATTATGATTTATTTGGTAAAAAATGAAAATTCATGCCTGTTCGTTTTGCGTAAATGCCGTACAAAAAGGACAGCAGAACATTATTGTGACCTCTACAATTATAAAAAAATATCAGTCTTCAAATATATAAAATTACTAATTAGAGAATTTACTAGCTAACCTACATTTTTGTTAGTTTCTGATTTTGTATTCCTAATTTCTTGAAATAAGAACAGTTCTTTTCGGTTCTGTCGTAAACTGTCAATGAGCATTTAAAGCTGACCCGTCGTTGGCGTTTACACTTTTGTTCAACGTCCAGTCTCAACAATCTCGATATTAGGGCTGAAAGCCAGTCCCAGTAAGGATTACAAACATGCCGTCGGACAAACCGTTCTTTTAGTCAATAAACCCCAAATTTTGGGAACTAAAAATAAGCGGAGAATTATGTTAGAAAACAAAAACCCTTATGTTACATTTGGTCCTTTCCTAACAAATTACTCAAAATTCCAGAAAGAGACAAGTAGAATTACTGAATCATCCGTAATAGATCAACATGTCGCCGAACATTAATTTTTGCCATTGTCGATGTTAATTGATTGCGGACAGTATGGATCGACACCCCTCGCTCTAAAGCAATCTCCTGTGGTGTTAAGCCTTGAGCCAATAGTAAGGCAACCTCGGCTTCTGCTAGTGTAATGTTTAAAGTAATAACAAGATTTGATGCCGTGGTGGTCTGTTGGTTTGTTTTTGATACAGTTATTAGTATGCTTGGCTCATGAATATTAATTAGAATGCCAAACGGCGAAACATCTTGATGGCGTGAGTCGAACCTTGCCGTTCGGCAAAAATAGTCTTGCTTAGCAGTTAAGTTCTCAGCAGTGAATTTTGATGAAACACTCATATTTACATCAATATGTCTGAGAGAATGAATAATTCGCTTGAAAGTAGTATTTGCTTTATTTTCTGTAAAGGCAAGTTGATGGCGGGTATTTGCTGTTACAACATCTTGAGCACTTAACATCGTATCGCCGGTTTGGTTGGTGAATAAAATATCTTTACGATGGTTAACGATAAAAATTGCAGTTTCTGACGAAGTCGAATAATTATATCCAATTTGTTCAACCTTTTGATCGAACAGAAGTCTGTTTATTTCGATTGCATTTTGCAAATGTGGTACTAGTAAGTGTACGAGGTCAAGCCAGTCTTTTTCTAAATGTTGGTCTTTTCGACGGATATTGCTACCAATAATAAACAAGCGTTTATTATCTTTATATAAGATGGCACCACCACCACCGATAATATCTTCCTGAGGTAGAATCCAATCATTGTAAAATTCTGATTTTTCCATGATAGACCTAGTACACAAGCCTTCACAAGAAATCGTTTCACCAACAGCTTTTTTAGAAATTCCGGATGCCCAATTGTTTATATTCGCATAGTATTTTTCATAACTATCCATAAAGTCTGGATCATAGCCTGACATTACTACGCCTATTCCAACATGATGTTCAGCATCATAACCATACATTTGAGTTCTTACACCCACAAATTTGGCCAAATAATTTAAAAAATCAATCCATTTAGTTTGATCTAAGGCAGCAGCAAACATCAAAGTTGTCATGCTTGAAAATTCATCAACGCTCAATTTCATATTTTTATCTCCAGCACAGTAATGGTGAGCATAGTATGTGCTATTGTAATGTAAATGATTTTTTTATGCATATATTAATAGTATTGATTGGATGGTGGGTAATTAAAAGCAATATCAGGCGCTTACATATAATCAACTTGCAGAAACTTTATTCGTTCCTCGTTAACGTGTATCTACGAACATACCTTGCGATGACTCCAACTCGACCCCATTTTGTTAAAAATTTGACTGATTACCAAGAATTGGTATATGCTGAATTTGTTGATCACTGAAAGGAAACTAAAGCTATGAGCAACACATCTGTCGCCCTTGGCGATCACTTCCAAGGATTTATTCATCATCAAGTACGCAGTGGCCGTTACCAGTCGGCTAGCGAAGTCATGCGGGCTGGATTACGGTTATTAGAAATTGAAGATCAAAAACGCAATGCGCTGATACAAGCCCTCATTGAGGGTGAAAAGAGCGGCATTGCAGAGGACTTTGATCGGAACAAGTTCTTAAACGAACTTCATGAAAGCCAAGAATTGCATGAGTAGAACTTATAAGCTTTCCCAAAAAGCACGAGCAGACCTCAAGAATATCTGGAATTATAGCTATGATCGTTGGGGAGCAACTCAGGCTGATAAATATTATAATGAAATCTTAGATGCTGTAGAAGCAACAGCCAAAGGAAAAAAGCAAGGCGCTGTCTTTCCAGACCGCAAAGGGTATTTTAAAATTCACTGTGGGTCTCATTTTGCGTTCTATATTCACATGGAAGAAAGTAATATCTTTGTTCTCAGGATTTTACATCAATCTATGGATTTGCCATCTCACCTAACAGAAAAGTAATAGGTGCAGTACCACGGCGTTTTCATTAACATATATTAACCTTTGATATTGATATTTTTCTTATAAAAGATTGACAATTTTTCAGTTAATCGTAAATTTTATAGTTTAAAGCCTGATTTTGGGTAATCAAAGAGGATTATATGCTGGACGTCACCGGTTTGCTTGAGCAATTTACAGATCAACTCATTTGTTTTATTTTATAATAATCTCTAATTTGTGCATTTAAGATAGTAATAATTTTGCGCATAGCAG
>JABSRY010000464.1 GCA_013214985.1 Hyphomicrobiales bacterium | reverse complement strand
CCCCATCACAATTTGCATCATTAAAGGCGCTTTGATGATGCCTTTTTTAAGAAAATCCAATGCCATATTTAGGTCACCGCCATCAAATAATTCTATTTCTGGCTTCGTACCCGCGGCATAGATAATGTCGGCCATAATTTCGATATTTCGCGGGCTATTAATCACCGCTGATTGTCCAGACCACATTGTATTAAAATCCAACGTGCATATTTCGGGTTTTAATTTTTTAATATGTTCAACACGGCGCTCTGGGTTGCAAAGCGTACTGCCTTTTCCAGCAATTTTGGGGTCATTATCAGATGGTACAAACCGCCCGCCCTCGCCCGTAGTGAGGTTAATAATAAGGTCGCTATTCTTTGACCTAATCAAATGATACATTTCTTCATACAAATCCAAATCCATACACCCGATAGCGGTTTTAAGATCTCTAACATGCAAATGAACAATTGCGGCACCCCCATCGGCTGCATCTAATGCTGCTTTAGCAATTTGTTGCGGCGTGATTGGCAAGTCTGGATGTTGGGATAATTTAGTCAAATTGCCATTTATAGCGCATGTGATGATCGTTTTATTTGTCATTAATTTTGCCCTTACTTGCTAAATCTGGCATAATTTGCTCAAAAGTAATAGCTAACATTTTTATAATTTCAGATATTTCTGTATCTGAAATGTTATATGGTGGCGCAAGCAATATATGGTCACCTAAAGTGCCGTCAATACACCCGCTGGAAGGATAGATTAACAAACCATTCTCAAATGCCGCTGATTTAAATTTAGCGGCCAAACCAAGTGCGGCATCGAACGGTTGCTTGGTAACCTTATCTTGAACAAGTTCTAACGACCAAAATAAACCCCTGCCCCGAATATCACCAACATAATCGTGTTTTAAAAATTCTTGTTTTAATGCATTCGCTAACTTTTCACCTTGGACATTTACTTTTTTTATTAAGTTTTCATCTTCAATAACATTAAGCACCGCAAGTGCGCCCGCGCAAGCCACTGCATGGCTCATATAGGTATGGCCGTTCCATAATTTACCACTACCAGATAAAATAACGTCCACCACTTTATCCGATGCCATGACAGCTGCTAACGGCTGATAGCCCGCCGCCAAGCCCTTTGCCATGGTAATGATATCTGGCGAAATGTCTTCTTGTTCAATGGCAAACATTGTGCCCGTACGCCCCATTCCACACATAACCTCGTCGGCAATTAACAATATGCCATATTGGTCGCAAATTTCTCTAATGCGTGTAAAATAACCTTTTGCAGCTACCACACTACCTAATGTGGCGCCAGACACGGGTTCAACAATAAATGCCGCTACAGTTTCTGCACCTAAACGTGTAATTTCGGCTTCCAAATAATTTGCAGCACGAATGCCATATTGCGCTTCGCTTTCACCATCTTGTTGCTCACGATACGGATAACATGCAGGAATGCGCCCAACAGAAAGTAATAAAGGTAAAAAGGGTTTGCGCCGTTCTGGATGTCCACCAACTGCAAGCGCCGCAAGCGTATTGCCATGATACGCATATTCGCGGGATATTAAATTAATTCTACTTGCTTCGCCATTTTCTAAATGAAATTGGCGTGCTAGCTTTATAGCGGCCTCTGTCGCTTCAGACCCTGAACCTAAAAACATGGTGCGGGCATTTTCAAAGCCTTTAGGCGCATATTGTTGTAATTTCAAGGCAAGTTGCTCTGCAGGTTCATTGGTAAAAAAACCAGTATGGGCGAATGAAAAATTATCCAATTGTGCTTTTATGGCTTTCAAAACTTTTGGATGAGAATGGCCCAAACTTGCCACAGCGGCACCCCCACAAGCGTCTAAATATTTATTACTCTTGGCGTCAAATAAATAAGACCCCTCACCTTTTACCGCAATAGGTAAGTTAGATTTTAGGTCTCTATGTAACAATGCTGTCATTTCAAGGCGATCCGATGTGGTTATTTAGATGCGATAGTTTATATACAAAACATAATTTAGTGTATAAAACACAATCGCAGTTTATTTATTTTTTAAAATCAGTCAATATAAAAATATAACATTTCAACAAAACAGGTATAACGTGAGCCAACCATTTAAAGACATCAGAGTTATTGACTTAACACATGTGCTCGCTGGGCCTTTCGCTACCTACCAATTTGCCTTGTTGGGCGCTGATGTAATTAAAGTCGAAAACCCAAAAAACCCCGATTGTGCACGTGGGCGCGGCGGCAACACAGCCCAAAACAAAAAAATGTTAGGTATGAATTATCAGGTACAAGGCGGTAATAAGCGTGCAATCAGCATTGACCTTAAAACCAGCCAAGGCCAAAGCATATTTTAAAAACTCATCAAACAGGCCGATATATTGGTCGAAAATTACCGTACCACTGCACTTGATGAGTTGGGGCTTGGTTATAAAGCGCTAAGTGCCATTAACCCAAAGCTTATATATTGCTCAATCACTGGTTTTGGGGCAACGGGCAGTAAGGCTAAAATTAATGCCTATGATAATGTGATACAGGCATCAAGCGGCATCATCAACCAAAGTGGCGGGCATAAACCTGGTGTCTCCTTTGTAGATTATGCGACAGGTCTAGAGGCTGCTTTTGCAATTTCGGCGGCACTTTTTAGAGCAGAACGAGCAGGAATTGGCGCTCATATTTCGGTCTCAATGTATGAGACAGCATTGCTAATGATGGCACCCGAAGCAGCAAGAGAAAAAAATAAACATAATGACCCTAACCAACTAGAAGCAGGCATTAAAACATACCCTACTCAACAGGGCGAATTGTGTTTAGGTGCGTTCACCCCTCTACAAATGAGCCAATGTTTAAGCGCACT
>JABSRY010000463.1 GCA_013214985.1 Hyphomicrobiales bacterium | reverse complement strand
CGAATATGCCCCAATGATTACCAGATCCAAGCTAACAATCATGCAAACCAGCATCGTTAAATTGCATCAATTAATTTGGCAATTTCGCAGAGAAAATAATTTACCTCAAGATATGGACTGTTCAAATATTTTTGACGAAATAGACCTAATCAAACAACACATTAAAGATGCACAAAAGGCGGTGGCATGATTAATTATAACCCACACATACCAACACATGCATATTTGGTTGATGATGCCTTTAAATTTGGTGTTGAGTCGGCGGCGGTGCTGTTTCATATCAAATATATTTTGCAACGTAATGAAAATAGCGAGCAACATTTGTTTGATGGTTTATATTGGTACCGCATCGAAAAAGACGAACTTTTATTGCAATTTCCATACTTTAAAAACCGCCAAAAAATAGAACGTCTTTTAGCTAATTTGGTTAAAAAAGATGTTTTATTATGTGAAAATCACAACAAAAATAAATCTGATCAAACAAAATGGTATGCCCTACAAACCGCTATAAACCTCAATGCCCAGAACCGAGCATTGCAATGCCCAGATGTGGGCATTGGAAATGATGAAAATCAGCGTGAACAAAACACGAATAACAGCCCAACAACAGCGGAAACCCTCAATGCCCGTAATCAAGCATTGCAATGCCCAGAAGTGAGCATTCCAATGCCCACATCTGGGCATTCTCTTTTATATATATATACTATAAATAGACTAGACTATACGCGCGAGATGCGCTCTAGACTCGAAAATGGGTTTTTTAATTTTTTAGAAAGCTATAACAAACTTGCCAACGAATATAAAAATATTAGAATTGGCGATGTTAAAAAACATATTCACGAGCCCGATCAACTAAACTCGATTTTAAAAAAATATGATGAAAAAACAATTGCCAACGTATTTGATAAAATAAAATCTAGTGATTGGTTGCATGGCGAAAAGATAGGCTCAAAAGGTTGTCCCTTTTATTTAAATCTTACCTGGCTAATTACCGATATAAATTTTTCTAAAATTCTGGCTGGCGAAAACGATACTTACAAGAAACATAAAAAAGCTAACAAATTTGAAGTTACCAAAAGCCAATTTGAAGATATTACCGATTGGGACGCTGAATATAAAACCCAACAAGCAAAGTTTGTTAAAACAGCAAAATCACGTATTGCCCATACCGAAAGCTACATCAAAAACAGCCATGTAGCCGAGCTTATAATCGCCAAAGGCTTTGAAACAAAGTTGCGCGTTATCTGCTTTGCAAAGCTGTTTAGCACAAGCAAAACCTATTCAGAACACGAAATAAGCAAGTTCATTTACCCAGAGTTCCCTACCCTTTTTTCAAAAAATACAAACTCTAAAAAGGCGGTGGTAAATGCTTAAATTAAACCCACGCAATGCCCCCAAATTCAACCAAACTGCCTTAAACGTAGTTTCCCTTTTCGATGGTATGTCATGCGGTATGTTGGCCCTCAAATCCGCAGGTGTGAAAGTGGCAAATTATTACGCCGCAGAGATTGATAAACACGCCATGGCTGTTGCTAAACACAATTGGCAGGATGCCATTACCCATGTTGGCGATGTGACCCTATGGGATGATTGGCACAAAAACGAATTTCCAAAAATTGATTTATTAATTGGTGGCTCGCCTTGCCAAAGTTTTAGCATGGCAGGTAAACGCCAAGGCATGGCTACTAAAAATGAAGAAGTTATAACCCTCGACCGCTATTTAGAACTAAAAGCACAAGGCATTGAGTTTGAAGGCCAGTCATATCTTTTTTGGGAATATGTGAGGATTTTAAAACACCTACACACCCAGAACCCAAATATGTTTTTCATGCTAGAAAACGTGAAAATGAGCAAGAAATGGGAGGATGTAATATCCGATACCTTGGGTGTTGCGCCTGTGCTCATAAATTCAGCCAGAGTAAGCGCTCAAAACCGTGAGCGGCTTTATTGGACGAATATAAGCTTTAACCGCAACATAAAAGACCGTGGAATATTCCTAACAGATATTTTAGACGAAGTGGTACCAGATAAACAATTGCATACCACAAAATCAATTTCATATATGAACCGTGAACAATCCCCTGGTAGGTCAAGGTGGAATATGGGTTATTGGAGCGATTCAGCAAAACAAAAATCAGCATGTGTTACCGCCAATTTCTGCAAAGGCCAACCTAACAATGTTTTGGTTGACCGCCGTGTCGATGTGAAAATATATCAGTTTCCACGCGGAAATAACAAAGGCGGTATTTTAAACACAGACGGTAAGTCTCCCACAGTAACAAGCAGCCGGTGGGAACAAAATTGTAAGTTAGTCATTGGCGCTCGTGAAGTAGGCCGCAAGTTAGATGAAAATGGCAAACGTGATGATAAAAACCTCAACATTAAAACCGTTCAGCAATATGAATTTAGAGAAGATTTTAAAAGTAATTGTGTGACCACAGTTTCGAAAGATAGTTTACTTGCCTTCACCCAAAATTTTATTGAGTACATCATTCGAAAATTCACTGTTGGTGAAGTTTGCAAATTACAAACCGTGCCAAGTGAATACCTAATTGATTGCATTATTGGCAATAGAACCGTTTCAAATCACCAACTATATAGAATGTTAGGTAATGGCTGGACTATTGAAGTTATCGCCATAATCTTTCGTGGTATTTTGAACCCGTCTACTAATCCAGACCACGCACCACAACGCCCCCAAATTCAACAAGATTTATTTAGCGAGGTAATGGCATGATTAAACAGCGCCCTATATGCCTGTAAACGGCAATGCAAAACTAGTCCACAGAGGCGGTAATGTTTTATTACTGCGGGCGGAGTAAAACTCTGCCAC
>JABSRY010000462.1 GCA_013214985.1 Hyphomicrobiales bacterium | reverse complement strand
ATTTTAAATCAACAGTCAAACCAAAGTGGACTTGTTTTGCGCCGCCCTAGTGGTAGAGTTTTACTCTGCCCTTGACAAAGAGAAACGTAGTCGGCTCTGTTGCAAATAGCAATTTAGCATAAATTCATGGTGTGTTCTAACCGCTTTTCTCAAAAACCTAACAGAGCATCCGTAATTAATCGGATTTCCCCCTTTAGGCCTTGCCCATATTTCCAAAAGTCAAATTGACCTTTCTTGAACATGTACATCACCTCAAAACCTTTGATGATTGCTCGTGCCGTTTTTATAGATTTAAAGCCTCGAACAGGATTAATTAGACGCTTGAGCTTTCCATGATCAGCTTCAATTCTGTTGTTCATATATTTTACCCGCCGATGGTATAAATTACTCGAACATTCGCCTTCTTTCTTCAATCTTTTAATTGCCTTAATGAATGAAGGGGCTTTAAAAGCGTTGCTGCTTTTTCAAAAACAGTGTTCCATTTGTAACTACCATTAAATCCAGTATTTTGTCTTGATACGGCAGAAATAAGGAGATTAATATCTTTAGTTCCAACATCTAACATCCCTCCTCCACCTGCTTCAACAAAAAAGTTAGCTATCATATAATGAGAACGAATTACATCCATCACTTTAAGCTCAGAATCTTTTTCATCTAGTCTCTGTAACTTAATGACAGATAATTCGTGCTGAAACCTTTGCTCTAGTTGTTCTTTATAAACCCCAGTGAATTCCATTTAAATAATACCTAATTTTATATACTCGTTTAGTATACGATTATTTAACTAACAATTAGGAGTCGATCAAATAATTATAAATTGAATATATAATATGGGATAAAGGCTACTGCTGAATGGTGTGCCATCGAATATATTTAGAAGTGGGGCTATATATTACCGGTAACATTAATAATGGCTCTGTTATACGTAAATTGAATATTTTTACCTTGGTCTTTTTAGCATCATTGGAACCGTACCGTTTTTAACCAATCTGGGGTCACTGTGGGTAGGGGGGAAGTAGAGGTGGTTTCTATAATTCAAATGGCTTTTTTCCCAATAGAACTCGGTATAGCTTAAGCGTTTCTCCTGTACGTTCATCCGCCCCAGACTGTTTACTATCGCCAAATACATTTTGTGCTACACGCTGTGAAGCAATGTTTGAATCTATAACTGAAGCCTCTACATAAAACATTGGAGAATTGGCTCGTCGAAATCCATGATCTATTTCGTCTATTGCCACTTTTGCAATTCTTCGTGCCAAACCCTTACCACGGTGAGCCGGTGGTACAGCATAACCAATTTGAAAAACAACTTTACCGTCCAGAGGATCGGTAAGCGAGAGATTGGCAAAAGCTATTACTTCACCAAATTCAATCAAGACATAAGAAAAGCGTTTCTGGTTTGGTAACGGTTCATCGAGAAGGACAAAGGCCTCTTTGTGAACATCACAGTTTTGTGGGGCCACCAATCCTGTGGTATACGCCTCTTGGAATGAAGTTAACGCGTCTGTTGGATCAACCATAAAATAAGCCTTTAGTATATATAAAAACCCAGTATATATATACTTGATATCCCTGTCACATCTTTTGTCATTCTATATTGTCAACGGCAGTGCATTTTAGGGCACACCCTAAAATGCACTGCCGTCACGAAATTTTAAGGCCAGTAAAATCAGGTGTTATTGGCATTCTAATTAAACAGACCCTAATATGCATATATTGTGGTAGATTGTAGGTGTAAAAATTACATTAGAATGAAGAAAATTGATCTCAATTTATAGCCGCAGTTAATTTGAACATCGAGTCTTGGATAGCCGTAAATAATTTGACCAAGAAATACGGATAAGTGCAACCAAACTTATTTATAAGTGCGAGTAGCTACACTTACCCGTTATAAAATTAACGGCCTACATTTTCATGATTTCAGCTATTTCAATTGATCCACCATTTTCATGAATAGGGCAACCTTTAGCAATTTTGCAGGCGGCTTCAATATCAGCAGCTTCAATAATAGAATAACCAGATACAGGGTTAACTCCACCATTATCAACTGTTCCACTTGATGAAACGGTTTTGGACATGCCTACAGGTGCACCTTTATCAACAAATGCAGCGGCCTCAGCTTCCATCCATGCTTGCCACTTTGCCATAATCTCTGAGCCTTGATCATCGTTTTCGGGTTTTCCACCGTGATAAGCAAATAAAAATTGTGTCATTTTATTAATTTTCCTTGGTTGGTATATAGCGACACCGCGTCGCTTGATTCTCTTATACGAAATTCCGCCTGACAAAACTTGTCAGTATATGTAAAGATGTAAATGAGTTATACAGGCAAAATTTATGTCATTTTGGGTATACTTAAAATGATCTTTTTGAATAAACAATATTTGCTGGATTAATATGTTTATTTTGGGTCGGTTATTATTTAATGTACAGTTTTACGCCATAGCACACCCATAATGAACAAAAAAACAACTAAAATTGTCTTACCCCATACCTAGTATTGTTTGAGTGGATATCGTATAATATTTAATCGGGTTAAATTGATCTAAAGGAATACAAATGAAGAAATCACTTATTGTTATCGCTGCTTTATTGTCTCTTGCAGCATGTGACCAAGTTGACACCAAACAAATTGACGCCGCGAAAATTAATGCAGATGAATTAACAAAAGCTGCACAAGAAAAAGCTACAAAAATAACGGAAGAAGCAACTACAAAGGCTGAAGAGCTTGCCAAAGCTGCTGAAGCTAAAGTTAGTATGAGGTAGTCCCCAATAATGAGACAGTGACTTAAGCTACAAATTTTGCTTGACTGGTCTATAACCAGACGAGGAAA
>JABSRY010000461.1 GCA_013214985.1 Hyphomicrobiales bacterium | reverse complement strand
CCTGATGCCTATCCGCCTCTTCCAATATATAACATAAATTGAAAGCATTGGCCGCCTACAGCTCATCATGCCATCTCCTTAATTATAAAAATGAGGTTATAAAATATTAAAACATTGTCCAGTTTTTAAAATAATTGGTATTAAACTAAGCATATCCACGATCAAGCAAACATACATTTTCAAAGCCATCCGCGTGCATCATTTCAGCAGCCTTTTTAGCCCGCAAACCTTTTACGCAATAAACGACATAAGTAGCATTTTTATCAAATTTTTGCATAACATCAATGCTTAAGTTTAGCTTAGACAAAGGCATATTAATAGCCTCGCCAAAATAACCCATAGCAAATTCGTTGGCTTCACGCACATCCACCAATATTTCATTTCGAACATCTTCAAGTTTTACAATTTCAAACGACACAAGCACATCCTCTATATTAGATATTGCTAATATATACGCATTTTTCAATTAAATACAACATTAAAACTTTAGTCTCATAAGAAATCTGCTAAAATTTTACAAATCTAATAAATTACAGAATAAAATTTATCATTTTATTTCCATTAGTTCCATACACTTAACCAAAACTCCAACAAAGTCGGGCCTAAACAAATCCATCCGCAATATTTTAGTTACTAAATATTTACCATTATAGCCAATATTATGCTCGAAATAATATAAACATGTTTAATTGCGGGGGCACACAAATGTTTAAATCGGTTAAGTCCAAATTATATGGCTTATTGACACTATTTAGTTTGGTATTTTTTTCATCACTAACCTATAGTTTTTATAATGAATACAACATACGGAATAACGCACATCAACAAGCATTAGTGCCTGTTGTTGAGCTTTCCATATCAATCATCAATGCAAATTATGAAAATTTCAAAGCAGGCAATATTTCAGAAGCAGAGGCGAAAGCAACTGCCCTAAAAACAATCAGCCAAGAAAGATATGGTAAAAGCGGATATTTCTGGATTCAAAATTCAAAAAACGTCATGAAAATGCATCCAATCAAGCCACAATTAGATAATAAAGACCTATCAAGTTTCAAAAAAAATGGCCAGTTTATATTTAGAGAATTTTCCGCTGCAGTAAAAGATACTGGAAGCGGTTTCGTGTCCTACACATGGGAAAAACCGGGCGAAACAGACCCAGTTGGTAAAATATCATTTGTTCAACTATTTGAACCATGGGATCTAATCGTCGGGACAGGTGTTTATACAGACGATGTATTTGCAGATTTTTTAGCACATCTAAAAGTTACATTGACCATTTCAATTATAATTTTCTTATCTGTTTTCGCCATAGGTTTTAGAATGATAAACCAAATCGCTACCCCATTAAACTCTTTAACAAGTTCAATGAGACGTCTTTCAGATGGCGAAACCGATTTTGATATCGAGCATAAAGACCGCACAGATGAATTCGGTGATTTAGCCAGAACAGTCGAGAGTTTCAGACAATCGGCACTTGCAACATTGGCATTAGAAGCCGATAAAGCCAAGGCGAATAGCGCATCAGCAGATCGCCAAGTTTACATCGAGCAGCTTATAGAAGAATTCAGAAGCACGATTTCAACGGGGCTAAAAAATGTTTCAAACAATAGCTCAAATATGAAAGAAACCGCCGAATCTTTATCAAATATTGCGAGTAGAACTTCAGATCAAGCAGTTTTAGCATCAAGCGCTTCAGAAAAAGCATCAAACAATGTTGGTACTGTCGCTTCTGCGGCCGAGCAACTATCATCCTCAATTTCCAAAATTTCAAAGCAGGTCGATCAAACAAATGTCATTGTAGACAAAGCTTCAAAAACAACCGAAATCACCAATCAACAAGTGCTGAGCTTAGCAGATAAAAGCCAAAAAATTGGCGATGTTGTATCGCTTATTCAAGACATTGCCGAGCAAACCAATTTACTTGCATTAAATGCCACCATCGAAGCGGCGCGGGCTGGCGAAATGGGCAAAGGCTTTGCTGTAGTCGCCTCCGAAGTTAAGTCGTTAGCCAATCAAACGGCAAACGCAACAGAACAAATTTCCAACCAAATTTCAGACATTCAAGCTTCCACCAAAGATGCCGTATCTGGCATTAATGAAATTAGCGACATCATGTCCGAAGTCAATAAATATACCAATGCCATCAGCGCATCGGTTGAAGAGCAAAATAACGCAACGTTAGAAATTAGTCAAAATGTAGAAGACGCGTCAAAAGGCACACAAGAAATGACGGTAAATATCAATAGCATTTCATCGTCCATTCAAGAAACCAATCAATCCGCTACCAAGGTTTCTACAGCATCTACCGAAATGAACGAACAGGTAAAAGTCCTAAATTCATCTATTAACGACTTTTTGGATAAAGTGTCTGTTGCATAACAAACAAATCAAAGTTTAAAGGCCGAGGTTATTTTCTCGGCCTTTTTTAACATTAGCAAACAAGTTATTGAATTGCTTAAAGCGCAGTACCACAAGCATAGCCAGATGCCCAAGCCCACTGAAAGTTATATCCACCCAAAAAGCCGGTTACATCTAATAATTCGCCAATAATATAAAGCCCTTCGGTTTTGGTCGATTGAAAATCTTGCGATGAAATTTCGCGCGTATTAACCCCGCCCAAAGTAACCTCAGCAGTTCGGTTGCCTTCACTGCCATTTGGCAATACATGCCATCCATTGACCATATCCGCAACTTTACGCAGTTTTTTATCAGACATACCGCCCATTTGCCCATCCACATCCACTTCTTCAGTAATATAAATCGCAAGCTTTTTGGCAAAATATTTACTCAATAAATTATGTAATAATTGCTTAGGGTTATTGGCCTTAGCATCCAT
>JABSRY010000460.1 GCA_013214985.1 Hyphomicrobiales bacterium | reverse complement strand
AACCCATATGAGCAATAGAGGAATAAGCCATTAGGCGTTTGATATTTTTTTGCGCAATGCCTGCAAAACCGCCAAGTACCATAGATGCAATTGCCACAAAAATAACAATTTGTTGCCAATCGGCCGCCATGTCGATAAATGGGCCATATAATATACGCACAATGATTGCCATTGCAGCTACTTTTGGAGCAGTCGCAAAAAATGCAGTAACGGGTGTTGGCGCGCCTTCATAAACATCTGGCGTCCACATATGAAACGGCACTGCTGATATTTTGAACAATAAGCCTGCGGACATTAAAGTCATACCGAAGATAATGCCTAACCTATTTATATCGCCTTCTTGACCCAAATTTTCGGCAATTAAATCGAACGAAGCCGAGCCTGTAAAGCCGTAGATAAATGACATGCCGTAAAGCAATAAACCAGATGACAAAGCCCCAAGGATGAAATATTTTAGGCCAGATTCTGTCGCTTTTGTTGAAGAGCGATTAAAGGCAGCAAGGATGTACAAAGACAGGCTTTGCATTTCGATGCCTAAATATAAAGTCAATAAATTATTGGCTGAAATCATAAACATCATGCCGACAATAGCAAAAATCAATAAAACGATAAATTCTGGTTGATCCAATTTTCTGGATTGTAAGAAGTTTTTAATCATCAATAAGGTAGCGGCACCGCCAAATAAGGTCAGCAACTTCATGAAGATACTATAGCTGTCATTAACCAGCAGATTGTTAAAAATGCGGGTTGTATCTTGCGGTAGCATCAGGGTGATTATGCCCGCAAGCACCATTAACCCAATGCCCAAATTAGCCACCATGCCGACGGCCTGTTTGCCTTTAAAACCCGCTATTAACAATGCAATAAGCGCACCAATAATAAGCACCAATTCTGGTAATATATAGAGAAAGTCGTTTTCGGATGACATATTATAATTCCTTTAATTCTCTAATTCTTAATGTTTTTTAACACTGTCAACAGCTATTGCTGCGTTTCCAGTGGGTTTAAAACGTATTTCATCGACCAAATGCAAATCACTACGATAATTATTAATAAGGTTATCGACGGAAACACTTGTTACATTGAAGATTGGTTTAGGGTAAAAACCAAAGAAGATTGTTATAACTAACATTGGTACAAGAATATATTTCTCGCGTTTATCCATATCCAAAATGTCGCGTAGGCTTTCTTTTGACAATTCGCCAAAAATAACGCGGCGATAAAGCCATAATGCGTAACCCGCGGACAAAACAACACCTGTCGTTGCAAATAATGCAATGGTTGTATTAACTTGGAAAATACCCGCCAAAGTTAGCACTTCGCCGACAAAACCTGATGTACCAGGTAAGCCAATATTGGCCATTGTAAAGACCATAAACACCACAGCATAATATGGCATGCGATGCACTAAACCACCATAGGCCGAAATTTCGCGTGTGTGCATCCGATCGTAGATAACGCCAACACATAAAAATAATGCCGATGAAACAATACCATGACTGAGCATTTGGAAAATAGCACCCTGCACACCTGCAGAGTTTGCTGCAAACACACCTGCCGTTACAAATGCCATATGCGCAACCGAAGAATATGCAATCAGCTTTTTCATATCTTTTTGCATCATTGCCACTAAAGATGTGTAGATGATGGCAACAACGCTCAGAATGAATACAAACATTTGCAAATCTTGGCTTGCATCTGGGAACATTGCTAAGTTAAAGCGAATAAAACCATAACCACCCATTTTGAGCGATAAGCCCGCTAATATAACAGAACCAGCTGTTGGTGCTTGCACATGGGCATCGGGCAACCAAGTATGGAACGGCCACATAGGCATTTTAACAGCGAAACTTGCAAAAAATGCTAGCCATAACCACGTTTGCATTTCTGCAGGGAAATCATAGTTAAGCAGTTCAACCATATCGGTTGTGCCCGCTTCCCAATAGATGGCCATAATAGCCAACAGCATAAGTAGTGAGCCAGCTAAGGTGAATAAAAAGAATTTAAAGCTCGCATAAACACGGTTTTTACCGCCCCAAATACCAATGATTAGATATAAAGGAATTAAACCGCCTTCGAAGAAGATATAGAATAATAATAAATCTAACGAGCTAAACACGCCAATTAGGAAGGTTTCAAGCAATAGAAACGCGATCATAAATTCTTTAACATTGTTTTTTACTGTTTTCCAACTTGCAAGAATACAGAATGGTAATAAAAATGTCGTCAGAATAACGAATAACATCGAGATGCCATCGACACCCATTTTATAATTAATGTTATTGCCCAACCAAGCTGCATTTTCTACAAATTGCATCTCGGCGGTTGTGTTATCGAAATAAACCCAAAGTAATAATGATATTAGGAAAGTTGCGCCCGTGGTTAGCAGCGCGATATTGCGAATATTTTCTTTTGTTTGATCGTCATCTTCTTTAATCAGTACAAAAATTAATAATGCACCTGTGGATAATACCCCAGAGAGTGGTTTTAAAATTATGCAACCAAAGATAATCTCTTCGTCACTAAATCCTGACAATAAAACAGTTACAGTTGCGATTAAAGTTTATATTGACTCAAATATCAATATAACAACTTTAGTTATTTTACAAAAAAATGATGCTCTTTCTGAATTTTATGTGACCTATAATGCTACAGAGGAAAATGTTCTAACTTGTAATATTTATGATTTGTGCTTTGAGTTTAAAAATTCAGACCTAGATCCAAATAATCAATTTACAGCATTTTTATACAATGAAGATCCTGAAACTTCTAGAGGTATTATAACTACCGTAATAAAATAACATTTATATATCCTTTTTTAAAACTAAAACAGAGGCATTTTG
>JABSRY010000046.1 GCA_013214985.1 Hyphomicrobiales bacterium | reverse complement strand
GGTAAAGCTCTTGATTCCACCATCCCAGGGTTTACCTTCAATACACATTTATTTGGTGTCGATAAAGGTTATGTGCATATTTTTGGCACTGACAGCACGGGCAAGGATATTTATTCAAGAACCCTCGCCGCCATCAACACATCTCTTGCGGTCGGCACAATTGGTGTATTCATTGCTTTCGTATTGGCATTAGTAATTGGGGGTGTGGCTGGCTATTATGGTGGCATGTTAGACAGTGTATTACAAATGATTACCGACACCGTAAAAACCATTCCAAGCATACCGTTATTCATGGCATTGGCGGCATTTATACCCGACGATTGGAGCGCTGAAACACGTTTCTTATTCATATCCATGGCATTGGGGCTTATCGGTTGGCCAACCTTGGCGCGGCGTGTGAGAACACATTTACTCACTGAGCGTAATCAAGAATATGTGTTAGCAGCTCAGCTCAGCGGCGCATCAGCAGGCCACATTATCCGCAAGCATTTACTGCCAAGTTTCACGTCCTATATCATTGTAGATTTGGTAATCTCATTCCCATATATGGTATTATCTGAAACCGCGTTAAGCTTTATCGGCCTTGGCCTTAAAGATCCGGTCAACTCATTAGGCGTAATGTTGCAAAATGTTACTAGCGCCGATGTATTGTTAAATTACCAATGGTATTTCATCCCGGTCTTTTTCTTCATAGCCTTGGTTTTAGCTTTCGTATTTGTAGGCGATGGGTTACGAGATGCTGCCGACCCATATGGAGGCAACAAATAATGAAAAATTTAATAGATGTTCAAAATCTCTCGCTAAAATTTAAAACAGATGAAGGCCTCATTACTGCGGTCGACAATGTTTCTTTTTCCATCGCCCAAGGTGAAATTTTGGGTTTGGTTGGCGAAAGTGGTAGTGGTAAATCGGTAACTGCCAAGTCAATTATGCGGCTTAACCCAGGCAATGCTGTTTATAGCAATGACACTAAAGTTTTCCTAAATTTAGAAGGCCAAGACCCAATAGATATCATGCAGCTTAAAACTGCAAAAGAAATGAAAGTGGCGCGTGGTGGAGCTATTTCAATGATTTTCCAAGAACCAATGGCCAGTTTTGCACCGGCTATCAGTATTGGCGATCAAATGGTCGAGCAATTACTCATCCATACCGATTATAATGCAAAACAAGCTAAAAAATATTCAATTGAAATGCTGGATAGGGTGGGTATTTCGGATGCAGATAAACGCTTTAGCCAATTTGCTTTCGAACTTTCGGGCGGCATGCGTCAGCGTGCAATGATTGCCATGGCATTATCAACTAAGCCAAAATTATTAATTGCCGACGAGCCTACAACCGCACTTGATGTTACCATACAATTACAAGTCATTGACCTGATGAAAGATTTGGTCAAAGAATTCGGTATGGCCATTTTATTTATCACTCATGATTTGGGTGTTATTGCTCAAACCGCCGATAAAGTTGCGGTCATGTATCTTGGTAAATTAATCGAAAAAGGTGAAGTTCGCGATGTCTTGCGCAACCCCTCACACCCATATACACAAGGATTAATTGACGCGTTACCGCGTCTCGATAATTTAGATGCCCCACTTAAAGCCATTAAAGGTGACATCCCGTCGCCGCTTGAACGCCCTAATGGTTGCATATTTCATACAAGATGCCCCAAGGATATGGTGACCGCTTGCAGAAACATTGTACCAGATTTTACGGCACTTAACCCGAAACATGAAGCGGCCTGTCATTTAATTAATAAAGAGGCAACATCATGAACGAAAATAAATCTAAAAACCTGCCACCTCTTATAAAAACTGAAAACTTATCAGTTCATTACCCATTGCGAAATACCAAATTATTTGGCCCGCCGCCAGTGGTACGCGCAGTTGAAGGCGTCGACATTCAAATCGAAGCGGGTAGTTTTTTTGGCCTTGTTGGTGAAAGTGGCAGTGGTAAAACCACACTAGGCCGTGCTTTGCTTAAGGCAGCGCCAATCACCCACGGCACAATTGAATATAATGACGGTGAAAAAAAATTCAATATTGATAACATCTCAAAAGCCGACCTTATCGAATATAGAAAGCGCGCACAGTTAATCTTTCAAGACCCTTATGCTGCCCTAAGCCCGCGCATGACAGTGCGTGATATTATTGCCGAGCCATTAGAAGTCATGGGAATTACCAAGACCCGCGAAGAAACCGATGCTCGGGTTCGTGAAATTGCCTCTAAGTGCCGCATAAGTCTTGAGCATTTGAGACGTTTTCCGCATGCTTTTTCGGGTGGACAGCGTCAGCGAATTTCCATCGCCCGCGCTTTGGTTTCAAACCCCAAATTTGTGGTGGCTGATGAAAGTGTCGCCGCGTTAGATGTGTCAATTCAGGCAGATGTACTGAATTTACTTAAAGAAATTCAACGCGAGATGGGTCTGGCATTCCTATTCATTTCGCATGATTTAAGCGTAGTGGCACATGTTTGCGACCATGTAGCTGTGATGTATTTAGGCCGCCTTGTCGAAAGCGCCCCGACCCGAGATTTGTTTGCCGCACCGCGCCATCCCTATACCCGCGCCTTGCTTTCGGCGATTCCTTCGCTAAACCCCGATGACAGAGGCAAAGCACAAAAATTAGAAGGCGAAATTCCATCGCCCACCAATCCTCCACCCGGCTGTAAATTCAACACCCGTTGCCCTTTTGCAATTGATATCTGCAAACAAAAAGAGCCTATTTTAGAGCAATCAGATGGGCACGGCGTCGCTTGCCATCGCTGGCAAGAATTAATGAATAAATAGGTGTGAATCTTCTTATATATTCGATAAGCTTGGCCAATATTACTAAAAATAATATAAGAGGATCTTAATGAAAAAGCCCAAAAAAATTCTATTTATCATCATGGATCAATTACGCGCCGATTGTATATTCGGTGCACTATCCAAACATATTGATACACCAAACTTAGACGCACTAATGGCCGATGCGACATGCTTTAAACAACATTATTCGGTGGTGAACCCATGCGGGCCATCGCGGGCTAGTATTTTAACGGGTCAATATGCCATGAATCATCGTTCCATTCGAAATGGCACTCCGTTGAGTCATGACACCCCAAATTTAGCACGAGAAATGCGAAAATCTGGCTATGAGCCTATGCTTTTTGGTTATACGGATACCAGCTTAGACCCTCGTAAACTTCACCCAAATGACCCCGATATTCGCAGTTATGAACAAGTCTTACCAGGCTTTATCGAAAAACTAGAAATGCGCTATGAATCTAGTTTCCTGTGGCGCGCATCACTCAAATCCAAGGGATATGACTTACCCGTTTTTTCTAAATTTTTTATCCCCGTAACACCTACTGGGCAAGCTCCCAAATTAAACGACCCAGCATTTTACAAGGCCTAGGATAGCGATACCGCATTTTTAACCGATTATACGCTAAATGAATTATCAGTGCGTCAAGAACAAGATTGGTTTGCCCACGTTACCTATATTCGCCCACACCCGCCTCTTGTGGCACCTAAGCCTTACAATCAAATGTATGAGAATACCAATTTCCCTGCGCCCATTCGTAAAAACAATGTTACTGATGAGGCCAATACCCATCCGTTCAATAAACTCTATTTAGAAAATTACAAAAACCATACCGTCATTGATGGCCCAATTGGTGATTTTGATAAAGAACAAGATGATCAAGCCATAAAAATAGCACGCTCCATTTATTTTGGCCTAATTACCGAATTAGATTACCATATTGGTCGCCTTATCGACCAACTTAAACAATCTGGTGAATTTGACTCTACGCTTATCATCATTCAGGCAGATCATGGCGAGATGTTGGGAGATCACCATATGTGGGGTAAACAATGCCCATATGACACAGCTTTTCAAATCCCACTTATTATACGTGATCCGTATCAGCCGCAAATGCATGGCAAATCTATCGACATGTTTACAGAATCCATCGATATCACGCCAACGATTTTAGAGTGGGTTGGCCAGCCAGTACCCGCTGTCATGGATGGGCATTCGCTTATTCCATTTTTAAGTGGTAAAACACCCAAACCGTGGCGTGAACATGTTTTTGCCGAGTTAGATTTTAGCACCCAAACAAATATAGATCCCGCTGAGCAAATCTATGAGCTATCTGCTCGTGAAGCTAACCTTTGCTTCATTCGTAGTCATAAATATAAACTTATCCATTTTAATGGCGGTTTACCACCACTTTTATACGATATAGTTGCGGATTCAAATGAAATGACAAACTTGGCGACAGAGCCAGAATATTTCAAAATATTACTAGACATGACGCAAAAACTGCTTAACCACCGTATGAAAAACGCCAAACATTCACTTTCGGAAATAATGTTGACCAAAAACGGTACAATCAACTATGCACCATAAAATCCACTCTCACCCGATACTATATAAACAGCCTATTTCTAATATGAACCGAGAACCACAGTATTAGAGTGATGTCATTCATCCTAGAAAACCACCACAAAACGCATGTGACGAGCGTTACAGCCAAACCGTTAGATATGATGTCCTCAAAAAAGGACGGATCACCGGAACAGAGTGTTGAGGTGATGCAGCTCTTTTGTACAGCATCAGATACGATTACAGATCAAACCATTATAGATTATAATAAAAACTACGTGCCTATTAAACCTACCGATATTAATCAGCAGAACAGTGATTTATTGCTTATTAAATTTTGACGTATGCACAAAATAACACGTAAAACTAACCATAATGAATAAAAAGCTAAGCAACATCATAAAGTCACTAAGTTTAAAATACTCACCTAAGAACCCAATAGCAGATATAAATATCGCCAATGTAATTGTAGAAATCAAGGACAACATACCTAACAAACCATCAACGCCATCGACCATATTGTACGAGTTGATGTTGGTCATAAAAAACAAAACTGTAATCGCCATCCCTACACCGCCCAAACTAATCGACCCCAAGCCATCTATCTGACCTAAATAATCAAAATAGATACCACTCCTTGCAACTATCACAATGGCCGATATCAATTGAACCAACAACCTCACCCGCACTTTAACGTCATACATGTCATCTAAAATGCCAACAATAAGCATCGAACTCGCGCCAATAATATAACTCACGATGTGGATGTTAAAATGATTGAATATAATAAAATAGGTCAACAAATTCTTATAAAATCAGTCAGTATGGCGCCACTGGTAACATATTAGTTCATTAAAAGATATAGGCTTATGTCGCCTTACAATAACGAGCTTCCAGCGCATTAGGCATGAAAACAGCGAAAAACTTAGCCTAAATTAATATTTGCACCGAAGCGCAACGGGGCGCCAAAATTTTGTGCACCGCTAAGTTTTTATTGAATCGCAAACGAGGCACATTTCTTAACTAGTCTGTATTTGAAGTAGGCTTGTTCAATGTTTGCTTCCATTTACCTCCCCCTTAATGGCTCGCCTGCGACCGAAGACTTCAACCCTTGGTTTTATAATGGCTTTATACTTCCGCTATGATATCACGGTTCATGCTGTAGGTGCCCATATGGACCGCTTTTGCAAGCACGTGATTTTCTAACGTCGACACGGCTTCTGGTCCCGTAAACGCGCCGCTCAACCCCAGTTTTCTCACGTCCAATGCATAAACTGTAAAGTAATAATGGTGCACGATGCTATCATTCCAGGGCGGGCACGGGCCGTCGTAGCCACCGTAATTTCCAGCCATGTCGGTGTCGCCAGAAAACCAATCGGTATATCCTATGCTTAACTGGGCGTAAGAATCGTCATTAAAAATATGGGTGATGCCCAGCTCATAATGTTGATTATTTACATTGCGTCGTTCCATATTTTCTGTTCGAAAATGGATGATTGTATCTTGTAGTTAGTTTGCAAAAAATAGTAATGCCAATCGGGTTGAGGGATGCGAGTAAAACCGTCTTTTTCGTAGCCAATATCTATCTGCCATTTACTTGTAGTTTCAATTGGGGCATTTCTTTGACGTGCAATTGACTTGGCCAATATCTGCGCATCAGAATAATCAGGGTGAATGGTAAGTACTTCCTTTACCATGCTTTCTGCCAAATCATAATTTTGATTCCAACTATGAAGGCGTGCCAGTTCTAATCTAATTTCTTGATTTTTTGGCGAAAGGCTTAATGCGATTTCTTGGGATTCCATTGCTAGGACGAGTTTTTGTTGAAAGCGTTGCACAAGGCCTAGTTGAAATCATAATTCTGCATTATTATCTTGTTTGATTAGAAAACGAAATTGGCTCTCAGTTTTTTCATAGTCGCCATTTTTTTATATTCCATCGCTGTTGCATAAGTTGTGGCCTTTGCATTAGCTGGAAATACTGTAAAAATTATTAGAATGGCTATACATAGAAAATATTTATGCAACTTTGTTACTCTCCAAAATGCCCGATACCATCGCAGAAACTTCATCAATATATGATATTCTCAACTTATGTTCTTTCAAATTACCGTTTTTACCGCGTCATGCCCTAATCTGCATTGACAATAGTACGGTATCATACTACATACTTCGATATCGTACTAAATAACAGGAGTAAGCAATGCAAGTCACGAGACGTAAAATGATTGGAATTATTGGCGGTGGCACAATTTTAGCCGCAACAGCTGGCATCAGCGGGTTTTTAACAACGCGGACGCCTTCAAAGGCTCTTGAACCTTGGAACCTTGCTGGTGGCTACGCCGAACCAAGAAAACGCGCTTTGTCTTATGCAATATTGGCGCCCAATCCACACAATAGACAGCCTTGGCTTGTTGACTTGTCAGAAGCTGACAAAGTCACGCTTTATGTCGATACCGAAAAGATGTTACCGCATACTGACCCATTTAATAGACAGATAACCATTGGCCTTGGTTGTTTTATTGAACTGCTGCGCATGGCGGCTGCCGAAGACGGTTACGAAGTCACTATAGAGAGTTTTCCACGTGGTTTTGGCCAAGATAAATTAGACAAAAGACCCGTTGCAGTCATGTCCTTTAAACAAAATGCCAACGTAAAGAAAGACCCACTTTTCAAACATGTGTTAAAGCGTAGCTCACTCAAAGAGCCATATGATTTAAAAAAACCAGTTCCAGATGCTGTTTTATCTGAACTGCAAAATCTGCAACAAGATGGTGTATCATTGGGCACAACAAACGACGCCGAAAAAATTGTAAAATTGCGCAAATTAACCCATGAGGCCTTGGCAATTGAAATACAAACCCCCCGAACATATAAAGAAAGCATGGATCTGTTTAGAATCGGAAAAGCAGAGATTAACGCCAATCCTGATGGTCTTGATTTTAGCGGACCGCTATTTGACAGTATGGCCGCTCTGGGTTTATTCTCTCGGGAAATTGCATTAGACACCAAATCATCAGGCTACCAGCAGGGTCTGGCGGCGGTTATGGCCAATGTTGACACTGCAATGGGCTATGTTTGGTTGATCACAGATTCTAACACGAGAATAGACCAGCTAAATTCAGGCAGAGATTGGATAAGGGTGAACTTAACCACCACTCAAAATAATGTCGGCATTCAACCTTTAAGCCAATGCCTACAAGAATATGCTGAAATGAGTGAAAAAATTGCACAAATCCACAAAATGCTCAATGCAACTGGAAAAACAGTTCAAATGTTTGGTAGACTAGGTTATGCTGCCCCAGTCGCCCCAAGTCCACGATGGCCACTTGAGGCAAAAATTATAAAGGCATAATATTTAGTGAACCAAACCATTCCACTATATTTCTCACTATTTAATGAGATCGGAATAATTTCTCAGCTGGGCCGTGCATTATTGGATGCGCGGTTGCCAGAAGGAATAATCGGCTCTCAATTTAGCGTCCTAAATCATCTGATCAGAGTAAAAGACGGGCGTACGCCTCTAGAATTAGCCAATTCCTTTCAAGTGCCTAAAACAACAATGACACACACTATTTCTGGCCTGCAAAAGCATAAGTTAATTTTAATAAAGCCCCACCCAGAAGACGGTCGAAGCAAACAAGTTTGGCTAACCGAAAAAGGCAGAGACTTAAGAAACAACACGATCGCGTCATTGAGTCCGCAATTGGTTGAGCTATTATCTCCAATACCGCATGATCAAATTGAAAGCATGGTATCAAATCTTACAAAAATTAGAATCTTGTTGGACAATAACCGCGACTAAAAACCCAAACATACTCAACCCAAATTACTATTTGCAACATACCCGCAAAATTAATAGCCATTGTAATGGAGAAAACCACGCATAATTGGATCTGACTTGGGGCAAGGTCACTAGGTGTCCATTCTCACTAAGTCACGAGATAAGTTGGAAAGAATTTCTGGGCCGTCTTCGCGCAAGTAAATAATTTCTTCTAGTCTAACTCCAAATTCGTTAGGTAGATAAATGCCTGGTTCTATCGAAAAAACCATGCCTGCCTCTAAAATAGTGTCTGAACCCGCGCTGATATAAGGCAACTCATGTGGCTCAACACCTAACCCGTGTCCAGTTCTGTGAATAAAGAATTCTCCATAACCTGCTTTTGTAATGACGTCTCGCGCTGCTTTATCGATATCTGAAGCTATTGCGCCAACTCTAGATGCTTTTAGAGCAGCTTGTACTGCTCGTTCAACAATTTTATGAATTTCCAAATATTTCTTTGATGGCTTACCTATGTAAAACATACGGGTAATGTCGGATGAAAATTGTCCATATTTACAGCCTATATCGACCAATAAACCTGCGTTGTTTTCTATTACATTATCGCCCGTCATGTGATGTGGAGAAGCACCGTTTTTAGCAGTGGCAACGATGGTAAATGCCGGTTTTGCGCCATTTTTTGTAAAGCATTTAATTATAATTTCTGCGACATCTACTTCTGTCATACCCTGTTTAAAATTTTGTGAGATGCTATTTATCGCTTGATCAGCATAGTTGGAATTTAGCTTAAGCTCTTGATATTCTTTCTCTGTTTTACACATTCGTAATTGAGCAATATTTTTGGAAGTTAGAGATTTTTGAGCATTGGGGAATTTATTCAATATCAAATAACTAAAATCTGTTCTCATCCCCTCATCTATTGAAACATGTTGGACGGTGCCGAGTTGTAAATAATCTAACATTTGATTAAATGCGGCTTTGTAACCTTTTTCATCTGTCCATTTAAAAAATTTTAGGCCCTTAAAAATATTGGGATCACCAATATTTACAGCAGGTAACAAAATTGCCGCTTTTGATTTTGAAACCAATATGAAACATGGGCGCTCATCCCCATGAATTGGCTGTCCAACCAACCATTTAAAATAGGCCGTCGGGCCAATGGCCACCAAATCGATCTTTTCGGATTGCATAATAATGCGGATATTGGTTAATTTTTCGGTTATCATGGTTGGCAGGCTTTCTTTTAGTTTGCAGCGACGGTAATGGTGTTGCCAAAAACTTGTTCTTGGTTGAATAAATTAAATGCTGTTAGTTCTGACTCTGATGGTGCTTCACAGGAGTATTTTCGGCTAGGTTTGAAGCCACACTTATTTTTTAAAGTTGCCGCATATTCGGCACGTTTTAACGATGCGATGGATGGGTCTATCACAGGTACACCCAATACATCTTCTAGTTTTTTATGAAAACCAATTTCAAGCGTACAACCAAGAATAAGTGCTTCGGCTTTGTCTTCTTCTACAGCTTTTCTGCCTGCTTCGATTAACAATTTTTCGGTACGAGAATGATCTGCTTGAAAATCATTGACCCCTAAACCAACAGAATAAAACCCAGTTAATTGTTCACTATAACCGTAATGCTTTACCGTGTTATGCATTTGGTTTATCCATTTATCACGTCCTACAATGATGCCAAAACGGTTACTTAAAGAAGCAGCAATTTCAAGTGAGGCAATGCAAGGCGCCACGACGATCATATCGCCAGAAATCTCACGGGCATCTTCTAAAGCTGTATCGTAAAAACAGCCAATTACCAATGCATCAAAGCCAAGTTGTGATGCCTTTCTAGTTGCCAGCAGAATGTCCCTAGTCGCAAACGCTTCATAAGTTCGATATTCCAAATGAGAAAAATTACCGACACTCTGCGTGAGGGAACTAATATGCACTTCGCTATCATTATCCTTATAATCGGCAGCCATATCTGCAAATAATTGATCGTAGTCTGAAAAACCGACGGGGTTTAGATACATAATTTTATTCATTTGATTAATACTCTATTGTTAAGGTTTTATGATAATTTTACCCGTAGATTGATTGCTTAACATATAGTCATATGCAGCAATTATATCATTTAACGGAAATATTTTATCGACAAACGGTATAATTTTCTTTTGTTTGATTAAATCAATAATGTAGTTTTTTGCTTCAGTTAATTCTGTGGCAAATTTAACATTATTTAACATCTAATACGGGTGTATTGATGCCT